>MFKH01000009.1:7961-21460 GCA_001779505.1 Candidatus Jorgensenbacteria bacterium GWA1_54_12
GCTTTACGAAGCGCTTGAAGCGGAGCTCGGCGCGCGCGGCATCGGCGCGCGGGCGGGGGACGAGGGAGGGTTTGCTCCAAATATAGCCGACCCCATCATGCCGCTTGAACTCATCGCCGCCGCGGCAGTGCGTGCCGGAGAAGAAATAGACATCGGCCTGGATGCGGCGGCAAATGCCGTTTCGGAGTCGGCGTGGGAACGCGAAAAGATATTTACCGGAATGGCGGCGCGATACCCCCTCATATACCTTGAAGACCCGTGCAAGGAAGACGAATTTGTTGAATTCGCAGGATTGAAGCGGCGCCTGAAAGGAGTCACGATTGTCGGGGACGACCTCACGACGACAAATCTCGCGCGCATGGAACGCGCGCGGAAGGAGGGGAGCATCGGCGCGCTTATCGTGAAACCGAATCAGATCGGAACGGTTGAAGAAACCCTGAACGTGGTAACGAAGGCGCAGGAATGGGGGTGGGGCGTGTACGTGTCGCACCGGAGCGGCGAAACACGCGATGATTTTATTGCCGATTTGGCGTATGGATGCGGGGCGGACGGCATAAAACTCGGCACCCCGTCGCAAGGGGAGCGCTTGGCAAAATACGAACGGTTGCTTACGATAACAGTATATGAAGAATGAGGCACTGACATCTCCCGGGGGATTCCGCGATTATCTGCCCGAAGAAGCCGCACAGCGGCGGGGCATGACGGGAAAAGCCGAGCGCGTTTTCGTGCGCTTTGGTTTTGTGCCGCTTGAAACGCCCGCCGTAGAGCATACCGAGCTCATCGCGGGAGAAGAAGGATTTGCGAAGCAAACGCTGACAATTGAAGGCGGGGCGCTGACGCTCCGTCCCGAACACACATTGCCTCTCGCGCGTGTTATGGCGACGAATCCGGGAATAAAGAAACCGGCGAAGCTTTATCGTATCGGTCCCGTATGGCGCGGCGAGCGCCAGCAGGCGGGGCGCTTCAAAGAATTCATGCAGGCGGACGCGGACATTGTGGGGAGCAAGAGTGTTCTGGCTGATGTTGAAATTCTCGCGCTTACCTACACGCTTATAAAAGAACTGGGAGTTGCGAATGCCGTTATTTACATAAACCACAGAAAACTTCTTGATGGACTGCTTAAACTTCTCAAAGTTCCAAAAGCGGAGCAGGGAAACGTATTGCGGGTGCTGGACAAGACGGAGAAAATCGGCTGGGACGGGGTGCTGAAAGAATTAAAAAAGGCAGGCGTCGGCATGAAAGAAGCGCGTGTCATGAAGTCATTTGTTACCGCTTCAGGAAAACCGGGGAGCGTTCTCCAAAAACTACAGGAACTTCTGAAGGGGAATGCGGACGGGGAAGCGGCGCTCGCAGAGCTTACCGAAATTGTCGGATATCTGGATACCTTGAAAGTTCCCGGGCGGGCGTGGCGCATCGTACCCGGCATCATACGCGGCTTGGGCTACTACACGGGATTGGTGTTTGAAGTTGTTGCAAAGGGGCACGAGGATGTGGGGAGCGTTATGGCAGGCGGCAGATATGACAAGATGGTGGGGAGCATTGGCGGCGCCGACATGCCGGCCGTTGGTGTATCGGTCGGCATTGACCGTCTGCTCGCCGCGGGCGTGGGAGCGGAGAACAAACTTCCGCAGGGAGTTCTCGTCGTCTCCGACGAAACTACCGTGCGCGACGGGCTTATGTTTGCCGACGAGCTTCGCGCCGCAGGCGTTTCCGCCGCGCCGTACTTAGGGAAAGACAAAACCATAAAAGGAAAGCTTTCGTATGCAGCCGCCTCGGGCGCGCGCATCGTTGCCATTATCGGTGCAGAAGAAAAGAAGAACGGCACGGTGACAATACGGGACATGGAAGCACGCTCCCAGGAAACATGTCCGCGCGCGGAAGCGCGTGCGCGCGTGAAGAAGCGTGTGCTATAATGTAAGAGATGAAGCTTCCAAAGATAAAGTTCAATCTCAATTTCGGGAAACGGGAAACTCTGACGGTTCTCCTTCTCCGCTTTGGCATGGGGTGGGTGATGCTCTACTCCGGCATTTCAAAAATCGTAAATCCGTACTGGACGGCCGCGCCATACTTGGAGAGCGCGCATCACATGCAAAGGTTTTTCTTGTGGCTCGCGTCGCCGGAGAATATCGTGTGGGTTGATTTTATAAACAAGTGGGGAGTGCTCCTTATCGGCATCGCGCTTATCATTGGATTCGCGGTGCGGTACGCGTCGTGGTTCGGAATACTTGCCATGCTTTTGTACTATCTCCCGGCGCTTGAGTTTCCTTATGTGGCGCTCGGGAAGTGGTTTTTGGTAAGCGAACACATTATCTTCGCGCTGGTATTCTTTGAGCTTATCGGGACACGGGCAGGAGAGGTATGGGGCGTTGACAGGTTTCTTAAAGACCATCACATCCTTGCGCGGCGCGTCAAAAAAACAGGGAAAGAGTAATAAACCCGAGGCATACGAAACGGGCAATGTCCCGTTTCTTGGAGCCGACATAGACCTCTCACTAAGGCCTCTTATTCCGCGCCCCGAAACCGAGTTTTGGGTTGAACGCGCGATTGCCGGCATGAAGAAACACGTGCGCGTTCTTGACCTCTTCGCCGGCTCGGGGTGCATTGGCATTGCCGTTGCAAAGGCAATACCGGAGGCACACGTTGATTTCGCAGAGATAAATCCTCAATTTACGGAGCAGATTAAAATTAATCTCGCAAAGAACGGTATCGAGCCGGAACGGGCCCGCGTGTACGAATCGGACATGTTTGAACAACTTGCCTCGGAAACATATGACTACATCCTCGCAAACCCGCCATATGTGGCGCCCGGAGAAAAAATAGAAGCAAGCGTGCGCGACTGGGAACCGCACGAGGCGCTCTTTGGCGGAGCAGGCGGCTTGCAGTATGTGAAGCGGACGCTTACGGAAGCGCCGCGGCACCTTGCGCCGGGAGGGAAGCTCTACCTGGAATTTTCTCCCCGGCAGAAAGCGGCTCTCTCGCACATTGTGACGCGAGGGGCGCTTACGTTTTATCGGGACCAGTATCGGCGGTGGCGTTTTGCGATATGGGAAGCAAAAGACGGAACACCGCCTCGTCGCGGAAAAGCGTCCGCGCGTACTCGATAAGGCGCCCCGACGGAATGTCGGGATGGCGCTTTTTCATCGCGTCGGTGTACGCGGCGATGACGCGTTCGTCGGGAGTGATGCGTTCCGCTTCTGCAATCGCCTGCATGACAAGCTGGCCCGTAAACTCGCGGGCAATTCGCTCGCGCTCCTCCGCAAAGAACGCTTCTTCCGTCTTTTTTATTTTCTCAAGATAATCCGCGGGCAATTCGCGCTTTATCCGCTCCACCTCCAAATCAACCGCAAGAGCGGGAAGTTCAAGCCGCGTGTGGGTAATAATGTCATTGAGCGCGGCATCGCGTTCCTTGAACAACAAAGCAACCCCTTGCTCCGTGGCTTCTTTCCGGAGCCGCTCCACTGCCGCGGCGGCAAGGTGTTTGTAGTCGGGGAGCTTCACGGCGGGGAAAACGCCAATGCGTATGGAAAAAGAAAGCGGTTCTCCGGGAACAATCTTTTTGCTCGTGATAGTGACTTGCGGCGGGGTCAGGGGGCGGAGCGCATGCTCTTTTACAATGCCGCGATAAGCCGCCTCAAGAGCCATATGCACGGCAACTTCCATAACCTGCGCGGCGGGAATGTGCGCGCGAAGCACCTCAAGAGGAACATGACCTGTGCGGAAACCAGGAGCACTCACGTCTCTTCCCAATTCTTTCAACGCATGTTCTTCGGAGCGTGAAAACGCGTCGGCGGGAATGACGCCGGTCACGGTAACTTCGCCTTTATGAACGGAAGAAACTTTCACGCGCTCGGAGGCAAGTGCCATGGGGGACACCTTATCATATAATGAATGTATGGACAACGAAGCCGAGCGGAAGAGGCGGGCGCGGGCAATGAACCGCGCGCTGAAGCGCATGTTCCCCGAAACCGGCACGGCACTTCGGTACAAAACGCCGTGGCAGCTCCTCGTCGCGACCATTCTGTCTGCCCAGTGCACCGATAAGAAGGTGAACGAGGTGACAAAAACGCTCTTCAAGAAATACCGCGCACTTAACGACTATGTGAACGCGTCCCCGAAAGAGTTTGAGGCAGACATAAAACCGACGGGATTTTATCGGAACAAGGCAAAGCATATTTTGGGCGCGGCACGCGCCGTGAAGGAGCGGTACGGAGGCAAAGTGCCGCAGACGATGAAAGAACTCATAACACTCCCCGGCGTGGCGCGCAAAACGGCGAATGTGGTACAGCAAAACGCGTTCGGCGCGGTGGAGGGGCTGGCGGTTGATACGCATGTGGAACGCTTCGCGCGCAAGTTCGGGCTCACCGACCACACGGACCCGAAGAAAATAGAACGGGACCTCATGGAACTTCTTCCGCGGAGCGAGTGGTTCAGTTTCTCGCACCGTTTGATTGACTACGGCCGCGCATACTGTCCGGCGCGCCCGCACGACTGCGCCACACACCCTTTGACGAAGCTGTATCCTCCTGCTACAAATAAGTGACGGCGCGGCGACCCTGCCTGCCGGCAGGAAGAAAAAGGTCGGTTAAGCCGAAGATGGAAAGACATGGCAGCAGAAGCTGATAAGGAATTCCTCACGAGTCTCGTAAAAGCAATCGTTGACCACCCGGATGAGGTTAGTGTTGAGCGAAAGATTGATGAGATGGGAGTGTTGCTGTCGCTTCGCGTCCACCCGATGGATATGGGGCAGGTGGTAGGGCATCAGGGTTCTACGGCAAAAGCGATCCGCACCCTGTTGCGGATTGTGGGGGTAAAAAACAACGCACGGGTTAACCTGAAGATTGAGGAGCCCGAGCGGAGCACCGAAGGGCAAAGCGCAGAGTAAGAAACATCCGTATTGAAAAGACCCTTCCCCTAAGGGGTCTTTTCTTTTACGCTAAAGGCATGACATTTCATATTATTTCCATCTTTCCCGAACTCTTCGGCTCATATCTTGACGCCTCCCTTATCGGCAAGGCGCGCGCGGAGGGGACAATTGACGTGCGGCTCATAAACCCGCGCGATTTTACAAACGACCCTCACCACGCAGTTGACGACAAACCCTACGGTGGCGGTCCCGGAATGGTCATGATGGTTGAGCCGATATACCGCGCCGTGCAGTCGGTGAAACGCAAGGCGAGACAGGCGCACGTCATTCTTCTCTCGCCGCGCGGGAAGGAACTGACGCAGGAAAAGGTGCGGGAGCTCAAGGATAAAAAAGACATCATTCTCATCTGCGGCAGGTACGAAGGTGTTGATGAGCGCGTGGCGGAGCATATTGCCGACGAAGTGATATCCATTGGGCCGTATGTCGTCTCCGGCGGAGAACTGCCGGCGCTCGTCGTTCTTGAGGCGGTTTCGCGATACGTGCCGGGCGTCATCGGAAAAGAAGAATCGCGCGAAGACGTGAAGGGGTCGTATCCCGCCTACACCCGTCCCGAAGCGTTCACGGCGGGGGATGGAACATGGAGCGTGCCGGACGTTTTACTTTCGGGAAATCACGCCGATGTCGCCGCGTGGAGGGAAAAACGGCGTTTTGACTTCACAAAGTAAGTCGGATACAATGAGCGCCTATATGGAAGAAGTCGTTTCAGAAATAGAAAAGAAGCTTGACGAAGCGGCAGTTGAAGAGATGGCCCGGCGGGGCGTGCTTTTTAGCCACAAGCGTGCACGGGTTCACCCCGGCATGCAGCCGTACATCAGCGCGAACCGGCATGAGGTTGACGTGCTTGATGCCGAGAGTGTTTTGCACAGCGTCGCCCGTGCCAGCGCATTCATGGCAGAATTGAAACGGAACGGAGGCGTTGTCTTGTGCGTTGGGACAACCGTGCCGGCACAAGAAAGGATGAAGCGTTTCGCGGAGAACGCGAAATGGCCGTACGTTACCCACCGGTGGCTCGGCGGGACGCTCACGAACTTTACCGTTATTCGCAAGCGCATTGACCGCTATTTGGAATTGGAGCGTCAGAATGCCGCCGGCGAATTTAAAAAGCGCACAAAGAAGGAGCAGTCGCTTCTTGCGGATGAAATTGGCAAGATGAAGCAGAAGTTCAGCGGACTCGCGTCTCTCACAAAGCGCCCGGACGCGCTCTTTGTCATTGACGTGAAAGCGCATGCAGCCGCGCTCCGCGAGGCGGCGCAAGGCGGAGTACCGGTCATCGCAATCGTTGACAGCGACGATGACCCCCGAACCGTCGCACACCCTATTATTGCGAACGACCACGCGGTCGGTGCGATTGCGTGGGTCATGGAACGGCTTGAAGCGGACGTGAAGGGCGTTTAAAATGTTCGCATGGCGATAAAAGAAGACATACAAAAATTGCGGCTCTTGACCGGAGCCGGAGTTATGGACTGCAAGCGCGCGCTTGAAGAAGCGGGCGGCGATTTTGAAAAAGCCGAAGCTCTTGTGCGGGAGCGGGGCATTGTCATCGCGGAGAAAAAGGAGGGGCGGAAGACGGGAGCGGGGCTTTTGAAAACATACATGCACAACAACCGCGTCGGCGTGCTCCTTGAGATACGCGCAGAAACCGACTTTGCCGTCCACTCGGAGCAGTTTCAGGAACTCTCGCACAATGTAGCGATGCAAATCGCCGCCATGGACCCGAAAAATGTGGATGAACTTATGGAAGAGCCGTATATCAAAGATGCGTCGCTCACGGTGCGCGACCTCGTGAAACAAACAATGGGCAAGGTGGGGGAGAATATTACGGTTGAGCGTTTCTGCCGCTACGAACTGTAATGATTCATCTCCTTATCAATCTCGCATTGGCAGTAAGCGCAGGAATGCTTCTCTTCATCGTAGCGCGCGCTCTGCCGCGGGTTTCGGAAGAAAGCGCCCGCCGACCGGCGGGGGCGTCGCGGCTCATGTCGTATCTTGAAAAAGCCGACGCGTTTGTAAAGCGCATAAGCGAAAGGTTCTTGCGCAAGGCGCGGGTTATTCTTATGAAGCTTGAAAACGTCGTCGGCACGAAGCTCACGGCGTACAAAAAAGACGGCGACTCCGTCAGCCGGCGGAGCAACTTGAAACTGGAATTTTCCGAAACGGTGCTTGACGAAGAGGAAGGAAAGGAGGAAAAAGAAGAGGAGAAGGAAGAGAAGAAAGAAGGAGAAGAATAAGCGCGCAGGTGGCAGAGTGGACAATTGCACGAGGCTGTAAACCTCGCGGCCTTCGGCCTACGGGGGTTCGAATCCCTCCCTGCGCACCAAAAATGGCGAAGCACAATGTAACCGGAGCGCAAGGGGAAGAAGCGGCACAGCAATTTCTGAAACGTAAAAGATACCGCGTGCTGGAGCGCAACATCCGCACCCGGTTGGCCGAGATAGACCTTGTGTGCCGGTCGCCGCGGCGCGATACACTCGTCTTCGTTGAAGTGCGGGCGCGAACGGAAAATAATGCAGGTTCGCCGGAAGAGAGCATTGGCCGCGCAAAGCGAACGCGCCTCGTGCGCGCCGCGGAGGCATACGTCGCGCTCAAAAACTACACCGGCATGTACCGCATTGACGCAGTGTGCATCGTGTTCAGCCCGTCGGGAGAAATCCTCCGCATAAACCACTACGAAAACATCACCGAATAATTTCCGCCATGGATATACGCAATATCGCTATTATCGCGCACGTTGACCACGGCAAGACCACCTTGACCGATGCTTTGCTGCGCCAGACCGGCGTTGCTGAAGAAGGAGTCTCCATGGATTCAAACGCGCTTGAGCTTGAGCGTGGCATTACGATTTATTCAAAGAATGCCGCAATTCCTTATCCCTCGGCCGACTCGGGACGTCCCGTAACAAAGATAAATATCGTGGACACTCCCGGGCACGCCGATTTCGGTTCCGAAGTTGAGCGGGTACTGCGTTCCATTGATTCCGTTCTCCTTGTCGTGGATGCCCAGGAAGGGCCGATGCCCCAAACACGCTTCGTCTTGAAGAAGTCGCTTGAACTGGGGCTTGAGCCCATCGTTGTCATCAATAAGATTGACAAGCACGCCGCCGACCCGAAGCGCACGGAAGAGCAGGTGCTTGAGCTTTTCATGGAGCTCGGGGCAAACGACGAACAGATAAACTTCCCGGTTGTCTATGCCGTGGGGCGCGACGGCGTTGCCAAACTGAAACTCACCGATGAGTCAGAAGATTTGACGCCGCTTCTTGAAACAATACTGAAATTCGTCCCGCCGGCTTCCAGCGAAATGCGCGAGAAGCCATTGCGCCTCCAGCCCTTCAATCTCGGGTACGATAACTTCATGGGGCGGCTTGCCGTTGCGCGGGTGTATGACGGCATCGTCCGTTCCGGGCAAAATGTGTTCGTCAAAAAACCGGATGGCGAAACCCGCCCGGGGAAAATCACAAAGATTTTCACGTTCCGCGGCCTGGAGCGGGTGGAAACCGAACGTGCCGAAGCGGGCGACATCGTCATGATTGCCGGCATTCCCGACATTGATATCGGAGAAACCGTCGCGGAAAACGCGGACACACAGCCACTCCCTGCCATCGCCGTTGACGAGCCGACGATAGTTCTGAACTTTCTCGTCAATAATTCCCCCTTTGCGGGACGTGAGGGAAAATACGTTACGTCGCGCCATCTGCGCGAGCGCCTGGAGCGCGAGCTGGAAGTAAATGTCGGATTGCGCGCGGATTTCCATGCCGAGGATTCGTTTATCGTGTCCGGCAGGGGAGAACTCCACATTGCGATACTTTTGGAGAACATGCGCCGCGAGGGTTACGAAATGCAGGTGTCCCAGCCGCAAGTTATTGTCCGCGAAGAAAATGGGGTAAAATGCGAGCCGTTTGAAGAAGTTATCATAGACACGCCCGCCGAATATCAGGGCGCGGTGATTGACCGATTGGGGAAGCGCGGATTCGTGCTCAAAGACGTGCACGCGCACGCGCCTGCCGTGCGGCTTACGCTTGAAGGACCGACGCGCGGGCTCCTTGGGTATCGCGGGCAGTTTGTCATTGACACAAAAGGAAAGGGGATTATTTCTTCGCGGGTTATCGGTTTCAAGCCGTTCGCCGGAGAAATCAGAAAGCGCGCGGCGGGCTCCATGATATCTATGACAAGCGGAAAGGCCTTGGGATACTCGCTTTGGAATTTGCAGGAACGGGGAGTGCTTTACATTACGCCGGGCACGGAGGTGTATGAAGGTATGGTCATCGGCAACACGGCGAAGGGAGAAGAAATGCTTGCGAATCCGACGAAGAACAGGCAGATGACAAACGTCCGCAACTCCGGGTCGGACGAGGCGATACACCTCACGCCGCCCTATGAACTCACGATTGAGCGCGGGCTTGAGAATATGGCGGAGGATGAATATCTGGAAATCACGCCGGACAGCGTGCGCCTGCGGAAACAGCATCTGACAAAAGGCGACCGCTCCCGCGCGCGGAGGGAGGAGTAGGTTTCAATACGGATGAGAATATTTGTTACCGCAAAACCGCGGGCGAAAGAAGAACGCGTAGAGAAGATTGACGAGACGCACTTCGTCGTGGCGGTCACCGAGCCGCCGGTAGAGGGGCGGGCGAACGAGGCCATCGTGCGGGCGCTTGCGAAGCACTTCGGCGTTTCTTCGCAAAATGTGCGCATCGTTTCAGGGCACACAAGTCGCCAGAAAATCGTGGATGTTTTATAATGAGGCGCATGATGGCGCGAGGAGTTCGCATCGCAATCATTGTTGTTTCCATCCTGGCTCTTCTGGGGGTGTGGTTTTTGGTGAAGGGTTTCACGAGCGGCGGGCTGAGCGTGCCGAGAACCGTAACACTTTACTACTACAATCCAACTCTTGACCGCGACGCCCTGGGTAACATTATGTGCAGTAATATGGGGCTTGTGCCGGTCACGCGGGAAGTTCCTTTGAGTATCACGCCAGTTCAAGACGCGGTACGCCTCCTTATAAAAGGAGAACTGACCGAGGAGGAACGGGCAGGGGGGATAACGACCGAGTACCCCCTGGAAGGATTCTCGCTCAAAGAAGCGGCGCTCCAGGACGGCGTTCTCACTCTCGCATTTAAAGACCCGAATAACCGAACGGGCGGCGGCTCGTGCCGCGTCGGCATTTTGTGGCACCAGATTGAAGCGACGGTGCGGCAATTCCCCGAAGTGAGAAGCGTGCGCTTTATGCCGGAAGAACTCTTCCAGCCGTAATCCGATGAGGGTTATGGTATACTTATGCAATGGCAAAAGTAGCACTAGTTCTTCTCGCCGACAGCGAGACCGCAGAGGGCACAGGGAGGGCGCTGCATAGTGTCATCTATGCAGAGGAACTCGCGAGCAAGGGCAACGAGGTGAAGCTCATCTTTGATGGCGCGGGAGTAAGGTGGGTGAAGAAAATTTTGGCCGATGAAGCCAATCCGGTCACAAAGGCGTTTATGGGTCTGAAAATGGGAGTGTACTCGCAGAGCGTTGAAAAGCACGTCTGTAAATTCTGCAGTGCGGTTTTCCAGGTGCCGGAGGCGGATTCGCAAAAATTGGGGTTTGACATTGCCGGAGAATATCAGGGTCACCCAGACCTATCGGCTCTCATCGCCGACGGTTTCCACATCATCACTCTGTAGCAGTGCGGTAGCGAGAGGTTGACACGTTCGGTTGGTAGATTATAATTCTGTTATAATTTACCATATGACCCAGAAAGTGCTAAAAGTTGGTTCTTCGGCGGCAGTAACGATTCCTAAAAAGTCATTGGAGGAACTCGGTCTTCGCATCGGTGACAAGGTGGCGGTTGAAGTAGACGGGAAGCGGAAAGTGGTTTCCATCAAGCCGATAGGTGTTGCTGTGGATCGGGAAATGCTTGATTGGACAGAGAAGTTTATTAACCGCTATCGGTCAGCGCTTGAAGCGCTTGCCAAAGAATGACGGTGAAATACCTCGCGGGTGAGGATGTTCTGGTAATGCACCACGAGATTATTGAAAAGACCGGCGGCAGTTATGGGGTGCGGGACGTCGGTCTTTTAATTTCAGCCATAGAGCGGCCGAAGATACGCTATGAGGGCAAAGATTTGTACAAAGGCATTTTCGAGAAGGCGGCGGCTTATCTTGATTCACTTGCGAGACATCATGCTTTCATTGACGGCAACAAGCGGGCGGCGATTACCGCGAGTGCCCGCTTCTTGTTTGTGAACGGTTACGCTTTGAAAGCGGGCAATCGGGAGGTTGAAAACTTTGTCCTTCGTGTCGTTATTGATAAATTAGATATTAGAACCATCGCCGCTTGGCTCCGGAAACATGTTGAAAAATATGGGTAGATACCGCTGACCTAAGATAAAGACAAAACATTCTCAAGTTCTCAAGAATATGAGAATGTTGTGACTGGTTGAAGTAAGTGATTGACAAAACGCGCAATTCGTGATAAGTTAGGGCCAGATCATAATACGTTTTAAGTCGGGTTTAACTGCCGCCGGACAGGTTTCCGGTGGATTCAGAATTCAGGAGGTGTGCAATGGTAAACTCCACTGCGAGCCAACTGCCGACGGACGTTCAGTTCGAAAAGCAGTTAGGACAACTCGCAACGTTCGTTCGCGTCATGCGGCAGGCAGGTCTTCCTATTGAGGAAGCCCTGCAGATGCCCATCACCGATCCCAGCATGCGAAGGCGACTCATCACCTTTTGGAATCGCCTGCTCCACGATCAACAACGGGCTCTTGAGGAGGAGCAATACGCCTCTGAATGCGGTCGACGAGGGCCGCTTTGAGGCGAGGCCTCCGAACGGCACAAACCCTCGGCGCGCACATGTGCCGGGGGCTTCTTTTTTGAGAAATGATACAATGCGATCATGCCACTATCAGTTTATATCTTCATTGACGCTTCTAACTTGTGGCAGGCACAAAAAGCCAAAGGACGTTTTTTGGATTATGAGAAAACAACTGCATACGTTAGAGAAAAGTTCGGAAACTCTTCAATAAAAGTTTTTTACTACACCGCATATCCCGGAGAAGGGACGAGGAGCTATAACTTAGACGACAAGCACAAGTTTTTTACTTTCTTAAAAAAGGGGCTAGGTTTTGAAGTCCGGAAGAAAGAACTAAAGCGAATAAGTATTGCTAGTGAACACGGGGAATCCGTTATAGAGAAGGGGAACATGGATGTGGAGATGACGATTGATGCCCTACATTACATGGATAAATACAACGTAGCAGTTCTCTTTACTGGCGATTCTGACTTCTTGGCACTTGTGACATATTTGAGAAATCGTAGAAAGAAAGTCTTTGTTTTTTCTTCAAAGAACAATGTGTCGCAGGAGTTAAGAACAGGCGCAAACGGATATACCGATATCTTAAACGTTAAGGATATCTGGGGCAGAGAACTCAAGTATAGAGCCGAGCTGGATAAACAGCATTAAAAAACCACCCTCCTCGCGGAGGGTGGTTCTTGGATGTAATACCCCCTCGGTTTATGCCAAACCGAAGGACGTTATCAGTATAGCAAACTACCCCATTGAGTCAACTATTTAAAAGCTCTTTTTGAATTATAGGGGCTAAGCTTCTATAATTTCCCATATCATCACTCTGTAGCGCGTTCGCGGTTGACAAAACGCGCAATTCGTGATAAGTTAGGGTCAGGTCATAATACGTTTTAAGTCGGGTTTAACTGTCGCCGGACAGGTTTCCGGCACATATCGGTTTATAGGAGGTATGCCATGAGAAACATGGTGAGCCGCCCTTTGTCAGTGCACCAAGAGCACGAACTTCTTGGAAGAATGGAAGCCGCAGGCCTCGATCGTGAACTTGCCCAGAAAGTCATTGACTCAAAGGGTAACGAGCTCGCCGCGGAGGTGGTGAGATTTGTGCGGGAAGGAGACCTTTGGCCGATAACAAGGCGGGGGCGTGCCCGCGAAATCATGGGCGAGAACTTCTTCGGTATTGACGAAGTTGAAAAATACTTCAAGGTCTGTCCGACGTTTCGGCAGATCCATGACCTCTCATGGGTTCCATACTCCGAGGCAACGCTTCAGGCATGCAAAGACACCCACGTTCTCGTCGCAGTCTTCCCGTTGTCGGTTCTCGAAATCCGCGGCAAGGTCGAGCGCAGTCTCTTCTGTAGCCACGAGGACGCCTGGTACAACAAACAGGCATTCGCAAAAGACAAAGGCGAAGTGCACTGGCAGCTCGTTCGGAAAACTCCGGTTGAGAATTCGACCAACAAGACGTGGCAGGATCAGCAGGCTCTCCTCGCGAAGAACGAGGAAACGCCTACTGCTCAGGTGATGACCTACACGATCATCGGCCACTATCTTGCAACGGGCGTTCGCTTACTTGAGAACGTCTACGTGCGTTGCTCGAGTGTGGGTTCGGGCGGCGGCCGGGTCAGTGTCGGCGATTTCGACTCGAGGGGCCTCGATATCCGCAGCTACTCGGATAACAGTCGCTTCGACGACCTCGTGTTGTCCTCCGCCCGGAAGTTCGACTTTCCCGTGAGGAGGTAGAATCCTCATGGCACAAACCCTCGGCGCGCACATGCGCCGGGGGCTTCTTTTTTTG
>MFKH01000010.1:0-10309 GCA_001779505.1 Candidatus Jorgensenbacteria bacterium GWA1_54_12
CGGATATGTGCTCCGGAGAAGCCGCTATATTATTGTGAATGGTTTTTCGCGGGTAGCGAAAGAGCGCGCGCATAAGCCTATAATACCGCTCTTTGAGGTGAGTGGGCGTATCGGAACGAGGGGTCAAAAGAAGAACGGCGCTGTTCACGTCAGGCGGTGGAGAAAAGGCGCCAGCAGAGATACGTGCCGTGATTTTCGGTTCGGCCCAAAACTGAACGCTCGCGGCAAGAATATTCATTTTAGGCGGAACTGCCGTCACGCGCTCGGCAACCTCTTTTTGGATTGTGAGTACAATGCGTTCCGGCAGCGGGCCCAAGCCCCCCAAAGCCCTCAAAAGCGCGCCCGTGAGATAATAGGGAATATTGCCGACGAGCTTATAGCTTTTTAGATTATAGCTTCCTAGTTTTGGAATGATCTCGCGCACATCACCGGCGATTACCTCAAATTTATTCCCCGCCTTTTCGAGTTCTGGCGCGAGATATTGTTCCGCATAAGCGGCAAGCTCCTTATCTTTCTCTATGGCGATTACCTTTAACGCCTTATTTCTAGCTCCCAACTCGCGCGTCAGAGCGCCCCTGCCGGGGCCGACTTCAATAACCGTGTCGCCTTCTTGAAGCTCTAAGGCGTCAATAATCTGACTTATTTTCCGCTTATCTTTCAGGAAATGTTGACCCAAGGGCTGCCGCATAGCATAGTAATACTGCCCATTATACTCCCCGTAGTCTAATGGATAGAACTGGGGTTTCCTAAACCCCCAATGCAGGTTCGATTCCTGCCGGGGAGACGTGAGGAGGGTTGGCAGAGTGGACGAACGCGCCGCACTCGAAATGCGGTAGGGGAACTTCCCCTCAGAGGTTCAAATCCTCTACCCTCCGCAAATTACTGCGTTTTTGTGATAACGTTTATGATTCTGCCCGGGACGTAGATAACCCGCGCAATGCGTCCGTCAGCTGACGGATCGGGCACGTATTTCCGCACTCGCTCGTCTGCAAGCGCCGCCGCGCGTGCATCATTTTCAGGCGCGTTCGGCGCAAGCGTGACGGTTGCGCGAAGTTTTCCGTCAACCTGCACGCCAATTTCAACCGTTTCGCCTGCCGCAAGCCGCGCGTCATATATCGGCCATGCCGAGGTGTGAATTGACGCCTCATTCCTCAATGCCATGTGCCACAATTCTTCGGTAATATGCGGCGCGAAAGGAGCAAGAAGCTTCAAGAACGTTTCCCGCGATTCGCGCGTTGATCCGTTTTTCTCAAACGCATTCAACAAAATCATAAGCTGGCTTATCGCCGTATTGAATTTCAGCGCCTCTATATCTTCGCTTACTTTCTTCACGGCTTGATGCACGAGTTTTTCTGTTTCACTTCCACTAACGGCATCGCGAGAAAACATCTGCCACACGCGGTTCAGGAATTTTGCCATGCCCCTCATCCCCGAATCGCGAAAATCACCCCCGTCTTCAAGAGGCGCGAGAAACATGAGGTATAGGCGCAACGCGTCGGCTCCGTAGAGCGCGACATATTCGTCGGGATTTATCACATTTCCCTTTGATTTGCTCATTTTCGCGCCGTCTTTGATGATAAGCCCGTGCGCGCGGAACTTTGTGAACGGCTCGTCAAAGCGAAGATGGCCCGCATCGTGAAGGACTTTTGTGATGAAGCGCGCGTAGAGCAGATGAAGTACCGAATGCTCTGCCCCGCCGATATACATATTGACCGGCAACCACTTTTTCATCCGTTTCTTGCTGAACGGTTCTGCGCCGTTATGTGCATCGGGGTACCGGAGAAAATACCATGCCGAGTCCAGGAATGTGTCCGACACGTCGGTTTCCCTCCGCGCCTCATGTCCACAGCGGGGACAAGTGGTTTTATAGAACGAAGCGTCAGCGGCAAGCGGCGACTCATTCGTGCCCGTGGGGCGGAAATCTTTGATATACGGCAGTTTTATCGGAAGATCTTTTTCCGGAACCGGCACCGTGCCGCACGCATCGCAATATACAATGGGGATGGGCGGCCCCCAGTAGCGCTGGCGCGAAATGAGCCAATCACGCAAATGATAATGTGTTTTGCGCAGTCCGTGCGTCTTTCGGAGCACTTCCCTTGCGGGAAGAAGTTCAGCGTCGCTTATCGGCAAATCGAATGTTTCGGCAAACGCGCGGTCGCGCTCATCGTGCGCAGGCACGGCCATAATGGCGCCCGTGCCGTACCCAGCGAGCACATAATCGGCGACCCAGATGGGAATTTCCGTCCCCGTCGCGGGGTTTATTGCCGTAATTCCCTTGAGCTCAACACCAGTCTTAACTTTCCCCTCTACAAGCCGTTCTTGTTCAGTTTTCCGCTTTGCCGCTTCAACATAATTCTTAATTTCTCCTTGATTCTTGATTCTTAATTCCTGATTCTCAATGAGCGGGTGCTCTGGAGCCAGAACGATGTATGTGGCTCCAAGAATGGTGTCCGGCCGCGTCGTGAATACCTTAATTGAAAATTGTCCCGTTGGAAATTCTAACAGCGCCCCTTCGCTTTTTCCTATCCAGTTGCGCTGGGCGATTTTGACCCGTTCGGACCAGTCAATGCCCTGGAGGCCGTCCAAAAGCCGGTCGGCATAGTCGGTGATTTTGAAAAACCACTGCTCAAGTTCCTTTTTGACGACTTGCGTTCCGCACCGCTCACACTCTCCACCTTCGGCCTGTTCATCGGCAAGAACCGTTTTGCATGACGGGCACCAATTGACCGCCGCCTTCTTGCGCTCCGCAAGCCCGCGCTTAAAGAGCTGGAGAAAAAGCCACTGCGTCCACCGGTAATACTCGGGGTCGTATGTTTCTACGCGCGCGTCCCACGCAAATCCATTTCCTATTGCGCGGAGCTGGCGGTAGAAGTTTTCTTCGGTGCGCTCCGCCTGCTCTATCGGATGAGCACCGATTTTCAAGGCATAGTTTTCGGAGTGTATGCCGAATCCGTCCAGTCCGATGGGCTCAAAAACATCATTCCCCCGCATGCGCTGGTACCTCCCGTACGCATCGCTTCCGGTAAAGGCATATACGTTTCCGACGTGGAGCCCTTCGGCCGACGGGTACGGAAACATCATAAGGTTGTAGAACGGCTTGCGGGGCTTATCCAAATTCGGCTCGTAGATGCGCGACGCACGCCACGATTCCTGCCACTTCTTTTCTATCTCCTTAAAATCGTAGAGTTTTTCCATACGTGTTCTGCGAGTTCTTCGGGTGCCATCCCTTTAAGATGAGCGATTTGGCGCGCGATGTCTACCACATTCGCGGGTTCGTTGCGCCTGCCTCGGATTGACACAGGCGAAACAAACGGCGCATCGGTTTCGGTCATGAGGCGTTCAGGGGGCACACGCCGCACCGCTTCGTCATAGTCATGCGTCAGAGTCACGGCGCCGCCGAAGGTGAAGTATGCGCCGAGCGCTATGAAGCGTTCCGCGAGCGCCACGCTCCCGGCAAAGAAGTGCATCACAAAGGGCGGCCTGTTCTTTTCTTTCTCAAGTATCCCATATAGGTCTTCGTATGCGTCCATTGAGCGTGGGGAGGGCCTGCAGTGAATCATGAGGGGTTTCCCAACCTCCCGCGCAAGCGCCATGTGCGCGAGAAACAATTCCCTTTGTTCGGCCTTGAGGGCTCTCCCTTCAGCGGAAAAGTAATCCAAACCGCATTCGCCGATCGCGGCGACAGAATCTTTCCGCGCCAGTTCGCGGACGGCGTCAAACTGCGGAGCGTCGGACAACTCCGTTGGGTGCACGCCGACGGAAGCGCGCATGAAACCGGGGTATTGCTCCGCAAGCGCCACAGCCGCCTTTGAATCGGCAACGGTCGTTCCAACACACACAATGAATCCAACTCCTGCCTCTTTTGCGCGCCGGATGACTATGTCGCGGTCTTCGTCGTAGTTTTTGAATTGCAGATGGCAGTGCGCGTCAACCCCGATAGTGACTAATTCTCTATCAGGGCGATGAAGGTCGTTTTGGAATAACCTGTCACTATCGGGGTCAACATACATATTCTAAACGAGTCCTCGGCGCGCTGTCTTTTGCGCCGCAAAATATGAAAGTGTTTCCTGAACAAGGAGTGCGATGGGTACGGCAAGTATGACACCACCGACGCCGGCAATCTCCGCCCCCGCAAGGAGTGCGATGAGAACCATGACCGGATGAACGCGGATGGACTTGCTCACCACGAACGGCACAAGGAGATTATTCTCAAGCTGTTGAACGATGACGAAGAATATCGCCACATAAAGCCCTGTGAGAGGTGACTGCGAAACACCGATAAGGAACGCCGAAACCCCGCTCAAGACGGGTCCCACGACGGGCACGAGCTCAAAAATCGCGGCAACAAATCCAAGGGTCAAGGCATACGGGACACCCAAAATCCACATGCCTAAGGCGACAACTGTGCCGACGACGAGTCCCAACCCTGCCTGTGTAAAAAGCCAACGCCGTATCTTCTCTTCAAACCGGCTGAATATCGCAAGCACTGGCTTCTCGTACGGGTCGGGGAGCAAGGCGCGCATCAGGCGTTCCGGCCCGTTGCGTTCCACGGAAAAGTAAAAGGTGATGACGAACGTGGCAAGAACGTACACGATGTTGTGGAACACTCCCGAAATGGTGCCGGTGATGTTCCCGCCCAGGGTTGTTATGGCATCAAGAACCCGGTCCAGGTTTTGACTCAATCCTTCAATTGCCGACGAGGGGATGCGAATGCCGAAAATGCGGGAGATGATGCCGCTGAACTCGTTCACAAACACCCCCGCCTCGCGGATGAGTGTTGGGACGAGAAAAAACAGTGCCGTGCTCAAAACGCCGATGGCAAGGGCAAAAACGACAATGGTTCCGAGAAGCCGGTGTACGCCGCGCCGCTCAAGGAAGCTGACGACAGGGTCAAGTCCAAGCGATATAACGACGGCGGCGAAAAGTATTCCCCATACCGCTCGCGCGGAGAAGAAAAGGATGATGAGAATGAGGAAAACGAGAAGTTGCCACAAGGTGCTCCAGCTTATCTCAATCCGCGTTTTCTCACTCATGATATATGTAGTATATCACCGAAACTTTCTCCCTTGAAAGGTCCGAGCGCGGCAAGGTTGAGCCGGTCGTCGGTAAAAAGGTCGCGGGCGACAGCCTGGATGTCTGCCGCAGTTACCCGTTCTATCCTTTCCGCGACATCTTCCGGCGTGAGCGGCGCAAGGTTCATAACCCGCTGTCCGGTGTAGAACGAAGCCAACTGGTCGGATGTTTCAAGCGAAAGGAAAAGCCCGCCGATGAGATGAGCCCGCGTTTTCTTGAGTTCATCTTCTCCAACGGAGCGTTCGGTGAGTTCTTTGAATTCGGCGACAATTGCCCGCAAGGCATCTCCAACGCGGTCTTTGGCAACGCCGGCACGCGCGGCAACAAAGCCGTTGTTGGTAAAGAGGTGCGTTTCTGCATCTATGTAATACGCAAGGCCAAGTTCGTCGCGCACATGCTTGAAGAGGCGCGAGCTCATGCCGCCCCCCAAGAGGTCGGCGAGAACCATGAGCGGAAAGTGCCGTGCATCGTGCGCGTCAAACGCGCGGAATCCGAGAACAAGGTGCGCCTGGTCAGATTCCTTGAACATAACGATTTCCTGCGGGCGGCTCTGTTTTTCGCGCACGTCAGGGAGCGGAGTGTCGGGCGCTTCCATAATCCCCCGAAACGCCGCGGCAATCTTTTCTTTCACGTCCGCGGGGTTATATCCGCCGGCAACGGTAATGATGGTATTGCCCGACGTATAGTGCTTCGCGCGGTACGCAAGAAATTCATCGCGCTGCACGCGCTGGACAACCTCTTTCCTGCCGGCGACGCTCCACCCGGCCGGCTGGTCTCCGTAGAGAACTTTAGAGAACAGCTCGTCAACCTTCCACATCGGCATGTCTTCATACATATTGATTTCTTCAATGATGACGCCGCGTTCTTTCTCAAGCTCCTCTGCCGGAACGGTCGGGTTCAGGTACATGTCGGCAATGATGTTGAGCGCCTTGTCAAAAGCGTCATTCCGAACTTTAGCGTAGTATGCGGTCCATTCTTCGTTTGTGAACGCGTTGTAGTGGGCACCCAGACCGTCAAGTTCGGTTGAAATATCCGAGGGAAGCGGATACTGCTTCGTTCCCTTAAATGCCATGTGTTCCAGAAAATGCGAAAGCCCCGAGATATCTTTGGTCTCGTATTTTGAGCCGACTTTGACCGTTGCCATCACGGTCGTTGCCGGGCTTTCCGCGCGCGGCACGAGGATAACCTCCATGCCGTTCTTGAGTGTGTAGTGTTCAAACACGTTTTTAGGAAGTAAGCCGCTCGGCAAGATATGCCTCCAGGTCGCTTGCGGCGACCCGTTTCTGCTCCATGGTGTCGCGGTCGCGCACGGTGACGTCGTTCTGTTCAAGCGAGTCAAAATCAATCGTGACGCAAAACGGCGTTCCCACTTCGTCCTGCGAACGATAGCGCTTGCCAATGTTTCCGCGGTCATCCCACGCGGTCATCCAACGCTTCTTCAGCGCGTCGCGAATGCTTTCCGCTTTCGCGATAAGCTTTTCTTTATTTGCGAGAAGCGGGAACACGGCAACTTTGTACGGGGCGAGGGTCGGATGCAGTTTGAGAACGACACGGTCATCTTCTTCCGTATAGGCGTCGCAGAGCACGGCGAGCATGATTCGCTCCACCCCGGCAGAGGGCTCAATGACATACGGCAGATACTTCTCTTTCGTTTCCTCGTCAAAATAGGCAAGGTCTTTTACAGAGGCTTTTTGATGGGCGGTCAGGTCAAAGTTGCCGCGATTCGCAATTCCTTCTATTTCCTGCCAGCCAAAGGGAAACTCGTATTCAATGTCAATTGTTGCCTTGGAATAGTGCGCTCGCTCCTCCGGCGGTTGTTCATGCTCTCTTATGTTCTTCAAGCCAATGCTTTTGTACCACGCGACCCGTTCTTTGACCCACTTATCAAAAGCCTTTTCGTCGTCGCCCGGGCGGACGAAGTATTCAAGTTCCATTTGTTCAAACTCGCGGGTGCGGAAAATGAAGTCTCGGGGGTTTATCTCGTTCCGGAACGCCTTGCCGATTTGCGCGATGCCGAACGGAAGCTTGAGGTGCATGGAATCAAGGACGTTTTTGAAGTTGACGAAGATGCCGCCGGCGGTTTCTGGCCGGAGGTATGCAACAGACGAATCGTTCTCGGTGCGCCCCACGCTTGTTTTGAACATTTCGTCCGAAAACGTGCCGACATGCCCCGAAGCTTCCCACGCTTTCGGGTTCATGATAATTGCCGCGCTTATCCCCACAACGTCGTCGCGCATCTGAACCATGTTGCGCCACCAGGATTGTTTAATGTTGAACTTGAGCTCGTTTCCCAAAGGCCCGTAATCGTAGAAGCCGGCCATGCCGCCGTAAATCTCGCTTCCGGGGTAGATAAAACCGCGACGCTTCGCGAGAGATACGATGTCTTGGAGCGTTGCCATATAAGGTTACCGTATCACCCTTCCCTCACCCTCCGCAACAGTCGTGTCGTCTTGGAGGCGGGTTGAAAGCGTTTCGTCTTCGCGGACAAGGGCGGCGCCGGTAAAGGCGTCGGTTGCAGTTATGCGTGTGCGCGAAAGGAGCGGCTCGTAGTTGCCCGTCATGTCCGGTGTCGGCACCGCTTCAACTTGAAAGACCGCTTCCGGCGGCGCGTCCAAAACACCGCGCGTTGCGGCAATGCGCCCAATGTCCCAACTCACTGTACGCGTGTCGCCGTTGTACGACGGCGCCGTACTCTCGGAGCTTTTTACGACCTGCACGAAAGAAACACCGGGCGGAAGCTGTGCCTCTATGTGCGCGTCATGCACGTCGGTCGCGTAGTTTTTGATGCGCCAGTGGATAGTGTAGCGCGTCGCCTCACCGACCCGGGGCGGGAAAGGGCCGGTATTGGCAACTTGGGCGGATGCGTCGCGATAGTATGCCTGCGCGTCAAACTCAATGTTCCCGCGGAGCTTTGTCGTGTGCCGCACGATGCTCTGAAGTTTGTTTGCCTGAATGTAATACGGCGTTGTGGGAGATGTGATGCGCGTTTCGAGCTCCGCAGTGAAGTTTTTGTCGCCGAGGCGTCGCAGGGGAAAATCGGACCGGAGTGAAACGGTCAGGGTCACGCCCCCGCGCGCTCCGGGTTCAAGAAGCGCGAACATCGGCATGACGCTCTTGTCCCACGATATCTCCGCGCGCCGCGCATCAAACGAGCTTCCCGGAGGGTCTGACGAAAGAGAGCCGGCAAGAAACATTTCTCCGACGAGCCGTGCGCTCATAGTCACGTCGCGCAAGGCAATGCCGCTCTGGTTGTAGTAGCTCAGAACATATGAAAGCGTGTCCCCCGCATTCGCGACATCTCCGCCCGCACTCTCTATGACAAGCGTGAGAGGCGATGGGTTCAAGGTAAAGGGAATGCGGCGCGTCAAAAGCTGTTGGGCGGCTTGACCGGTGCCGGAAAGGAATGTCAGCGTGATTGCCGGTTCATCGCCGGACTGCGACGCATCCCATGAACCGCTCAAAACGAATTCACCCGTTGCGTGCGGCGCAATGGAACCGATGTGCCACAAGGCGCCGTCGGGCGTTTCCTCATGCTCGTCGGGCGTGATGGAAAACGAGTCGGGGTGCGCGACAACAAGCGAAACATCAGAAAGCTCCGTATCGGATACGTTTTCGTAACCAACGACGAGTTCAAATACCGAGCCGCCGACAATCGTTTCAGGGCCCTTAACCTGCAAAGCAAGAGCCCCCTCGCCGACCGGTATTGCATAGGTTATGGCGCGTTCAAATGAGCCGTCACCGATGCGATACGAAAGCACGGCGCGCACACCCGTCTCGTCGGCCGACGTGTCGGTCATAACAATACGGAAGGTGCGCGTGAGTGTCTCGGAGCTTCCAATGTTTCCGATTTCGCCATCATCTCTTTCCAAAACGGTAACACCCTGGTCGCTTCGGAGCGTAAGCGCCGCATCGGTCAAGAGCTGACCGGTGCGGTTCTCTATGGTAAGCGTGAGTTCAAAGGGAACGCCGGGCATTGCTTTTTCTTCGGACGAAAAGGCAAGCGCCACGTTGCGGTCTCCGCCGCGATAGCCGACGAAGTAATACGCGACGGCCCCGACAAGAACAACCGTGAGGATACTAAGCCCGACGGTTATCTTCGTGAGCAAAGGTAAAACTGAGCGCGTTTTGTGTTTTGCCATGTCTTTCACAATAAAACGTTGCGTCTTCTACTGCAAAGTGTGTCGCGGGATTGGAGCACAGAGCGCACCCGGCAAAGTGCGGGTCATATCCCAGGAGGCACAAGACATCGGATGTCAGAGATGTTTGGACACCCGATGTCCGTGTTCCTAATATCTCATCACGAAGTAAGCGCCATAGTTCCGGTTCCTGCGAGAAGAACGGCAGGAGTTTACGGATGATGTAGGCCGCGCGCAATAGCTCCTTGTACCGGTTACTGGTTACCGGTAACTGGTGACTGATACGGAGTGCGTCTGCAATGCGGTAGCCGGTGTTTCCGACGATGCGCACGGTTGCGAGGCGGAGCGTTTCAAGGTGCGGCATGAGTTTTGACGTAATGCGGTATCCGGAGATTGCCTGCGCCGGTATAATGCCGTTCTCCTCCGTAAAAAGAAAGACAAGCGAATCCCGTTCCCCCGAGATTCGCTTGCCGAGTGAGATGGCGAGAGTGACGAATTCTCTCATTTAGAGACGTGTCTCTGCGCTGCTGAACCCTTGGTATGACGTGCCGACAAGGAGAACGTCGCCGCTCCAGCCATAGTTGAACGCGGCGCCGGTTTCGGCAAATGTTGCATACCTGCTCGTTACGTCTCCCGCCACGCCGCCTTTCCAGGCGGGCGAACCAGTGACGCCGGAGAGGAAGAAATTCGGTACATCTCCCGTCGTTTCAAAACCCTTGACGGCTGTCTGCACGGCCTCGCGATTCGCGCCGGTCTTGAGTTTTGCCGCAAAGCCGAACCATGTCCCTTGTGCATTCGTGTACGTGTAGTATGTTGCGTCGGGCTGGAAGGCTTCGCGAATGTCAGTCGCCGCGAACGTGTCGGGCGCCAGAACGGAAATCACCTCGTCAAAAGAAACGAGGTTTTGGTTCTGGTCCGTGAAGACCACTTCGCGGAAGAGCGGAACCTCTGTCGGCGAAAGTGCGAGTGCCGCCCTGAAGTCGCCGAGCGTCATGCCGGAAAACACTGCCTCTTCCGTGCTGTCGGGAGGTGTTGCGAAGAGCGACAGGTGAGACGATGCCGGGATGCCCGAAGGGGTGACTTCTTCCTCTTCAATCGGC
>MFKH01000010.1:10413-32309 GCA_001779505.1 Candidatus Jorgensenbacteria bacterium GWA1_54_12
AAGGTACAGTGCGACGCCAACGCCAATAACGGCAAGTGCGGCGAGCACAATCGGAAACATGCTCTTCTTCGGAGGTTTTTCCCTTCCCATGCCCGCCATCATGTCGCGAGGGGGTGTCACGGGAAGCGGCGCAGAGGGCGTCTGCGGAGTTGTTTGCCATGAGTCCCTTGACGGCTCCGGCTTCGGAATTGGGGGAACTGTCGAAGGATCCATTGAGGGAACTTTAGGGAACTGATCCATGCCCATAGGAGGAATATACGGCTTCGGTTCGCCGCCACCTTCCTGGGTAATTGATTTCTGGTCCGATTCCATAGTGCGAATGGTTATGTCTCTAATTTGTGGATTAGGGTTGTCTGCCATGTCTTACGCACCCTTGAGCGACAATCCAATCTTGCCATTGTCGCGGTCGACCTTTATGACTTTTGCGCGAACATGGTCCCCTTCCTTGAGTATATCAGAAACGCGTTCCACATACTTGTCCGAGAGCTCCGAAATATGAATCATGCCCGACTGGCCGCCGCCCAAGTCCACAATGGCGCCGAAGTCCAGAAGTTTTAAAACGGTTCCGGAAACAGAGTCGCCCGGCGTATACTCGTGCACAATGTCCTCAATGAGCTTTACGGCGTGGGCAACAGAGTCGCGGTCTTTTC
Organism: Candidatus Jorgensenbacteria bacterium GWA1_54_12; assembly: GCA_001779505.1. Taxonomy (GTDB): domain Bacteria; phylum Patescibacteriota; class Minisyncoccia; order UBA6257; family GWB1-50-10; genus GWA1-54-12. The sequence continues at coordinate 11,064 of MFKH01000010.1, forward strand.
CCGAAACGTACACCGAGCCGTCTTCTTCCACGTCAACTGACGTGTCGTTTCCCGCACTTTCAATGATGTGGTGAATCATGCGTCCGCCCGGACCGATAACTTCGCCGATGCGGTCCTTGTTAATTTTCACGACGCGGATTGTGGGTGCGTGCGGAGAAACATGTTCGCGCGAAGCGGCGAGCGCCTCGTTCATCGTTTCAAGAATGTGGAGTCGTGCCGCGCGGGCATCGGGAAGCGCGCGGGCAAAGAGGTCTTTGGTAATTCCCGAAGTTTTCACATCCATCTGAACGGCGTTTACGCCGCGTGCAGTTCCGGCAACTTTCAGGTCCATCTTCCCGAAATGGTCTTCGGGTCCCTGGATATCGGTCAAAATGACGTATTTTCCCGCATTGTCTTCTACAAACCCCATGGCAATGCCGGCAATGGGCCCGGGAATGGGAACGCCAGCATCCATAAGAGAGAGCGATGTTGCGCACACAGTCGCCATAGACGATGAGCCGTTTGACGAAAGTGTTTCGGCAACAACGCGGATGACATATGGGAACGCTTCCTTTGAAGGGATAAAGGGGGCAATTGCCTTCTCTGCGAGCGCTCCATGGCCAATTTCACGCCGCCCGGGCCCTCCCCGTCCGCGTCCGACTTCCCCCGTGGAGAAGCTGGGAAAATTGTAATGGAGCATAAAACGCCGGGGTGCCTGATCTTCAATGCTTTCTACAAGCTGTTCCGACGAAGGAGGCGCAGTCGTCGTGACTGCCAAGACCTGCGTACTGCCGCGGGCAAAAAGAGCGGACCCGTGCGTTCGCGGCAGGAGCCCGACTTGAGCATACAGGGGGCGCACCTCGTCCAGAGTTCTTCCGTCAACGCGTTTGCCTGCGAATGCGAGCCGAGAAAGCATTGCCTCCGCGCGGTGCTCAAAAAGTATTCCCGCCGCATCAATCATGCCGGGTGACTTGTCCAGGGCGCGCAGCTTTTCTGTAATTTCCTGGTGCGCGTCTTCTCCCATGCCCGACACCCACGTGCCGCTCTCTGCCTGCTTTTCGTATGGCGCGAGCACTTCTTCAACAATCGCTTGTGTTTCGCTGTCCATGTCGGGCGTGGGGAAAGAGAGTTTCGTTTTTCCGACAGCCTTCACAATTGTTTCCTGAAACGCAATGAGGCGGTTAATTTCCGCCTGCGCTTTTTCAAAATAGCCGACAATATCTTCCTCGGGCGTTTCCTTCCCCTGAAACTCAATCATATTGATGCGGTCGGTAACGCCGGCGAAGAAATAAGAGCGCTCACCCCGCTCGCCCGCGCCCGCAACGGGCCCGCCCCATGGAATGTCGGATATGGCGAGTGCCGTAGAAGCCGAAAGGAGCGCGATGATGTCGGGGTCATGCTCGCCGTCGTACGAGAGCACGGTCACAACGACATGTATCTCGTTGCGCAAATGTTCGGGAAAGAGGGGGCGAATGGCACGGTCAATAAGCCGCGCCGAGAGCGTGGCGTCAACCGGCGGCCTGCCCTCGCGGCGCATGAAGCGGCTGCCAAGAACCTTTCCGACGGCATAGAACCGCTCCTCGTAGTCAACCGTGAGAGGAAAGAAGTCCTTATCTACCCGCTTTTCTGCAATAACGGCAGTGGCAAGAACCACGGTCTCGCCGTATGAACCGATGACCGCGCCGTTCGCCTGCCCCGCGATGCGGGATACCTGAAGTGTGACCGGCGTGCCGCCGATATCAGTCGTAAATTCTTTCTTGCCGAGGTCTTGCACGTTGTTTTAAAGCATAGTAAGGTAGGGGCATGACATTGTCAAAACAGGACAAGGAAAGCGCCATTAAAGAACGCCAGAAACATGCCCGCGATACGGGGTCCGTTGATGTGCAGGTGGGGCTTTTGGATAAGCGCATTGATGAGCTAAGCGGGCACCTGAAAGACCACCCGAAGGACCACCACTCGCGGCGGGGGCTCCTTATGATGATCGGCAAGCGCCGCCGCTTAAAGCAGTATCTTGAAAGGAATCATGTTTGAGCATCCCGCCCAGCGGGTCGGTATTTTCTTCGACGTACAAAATATCTATCACTCCGCGAAGCACCTTTACAATTCGCGGGTTAATTTTGAGAAGCTCATCAAGGAACTTGTGGGAACAAGAACCTTAATCCGCGCCGTCGCGTACGTGGTAAAAAGCGACGCGGTGCCCGGGGAACAGTCATTTTTTGAAGCATTGGAGAAAGTGGGAATGGAGCTCCGCGTCAAAGACCTGCAGGTATACGCAAGCGGAGCAAAAAAGGGTGATTGGGACGTCGGACTCACGGTAGACGCGATACGCATCCCTCCGGTACTGGACGTCGTCATTCTCATCACGGGCGACGGCGACTTTGTACCGCTTGTTGAATATCTCCGTTGGGGCATGGGAAAGCAGGTTGAGGTATGCGCCTTCGGCAAGACCACATCTGCCCGCCTCATTGAGGCAACGGACAAGTTTATAGATTTGGACAAACTCCCCCGCCTCCTCATGGCGATTCCCCAGAAGAAAACGTAGGATTTTTGTGTTTCTTGACCCTCCCCTTAAGCGCGAGTAAGGTGAGGGCAGATTTGTTTTTTTGACAAACCACACACTGGAAGGAGGTTGAGAGAATGAACGACATGTTCGGACCCGGTTCAAACGCTCCCGCCCGCATACATACAGACTACGAGGAGTTGAGGAAAAAGGTAGAGGCGTGCAAGGCGCTCGGCAAGAGAGTCGTGCTGACCTCAGGAACGTTTGACATACTCCACGTCGGCCACGCAACGTATTTCGAAAAGGCGAAGGAGGCTGCCGGAAATCCCGAGAACACCGTGCTCGTCGTCGGTGTTGACAGCGACGAGAAAGTCGCGAAAAGGAAGGGTGAAGTGAGGCGGCGCACCGTAGTCCAGCAGGACGAACGGATGGCGATGTTGTGCCACCTGCGCCACATTGACCTGGTGATGCTGAAAGGCGCAGGCGACCCTCACTGGCAGCTCGTGAGGACGGTGAGACCCGACATTCTTGTCATCTCAGAGAGGACTAGGTACACAAAAGAAAACGTGGAGGCGCTCAAGGAATTCTGCGGAACGGTGACAGAACTCCCTTCACAGGGAGAAACATCAACGACAGCGCGCATCAGGCTCTTGTATATCCTCGCCGGGCAGAAATTCAAAGATGGGTTTCTTGCATTTGCGGGCCAGGTGCGTCAGCAACTGGACGATTTTGCGGAATCCATAGAGAAAATGATGGGGGGGTCGGCATGAGTCATGTGATATGCGCGTATGTTCCCGTTTTGCACGCAGGGTACGTCAAGTTCTTTAGGGTGTATGGTAAGGGCGGTACTCTGTATGTTTTCGGTACTGAACTCATCCGCGAGTTTGACCATCTGCGGAAAGAAATCAGAGCCCTTGAGCCGGAAGAAGCCGCCGCCGCCGTGCGCTCCCTCGGTCTTCTCGACGAGGTGCGAGTTGCCGATACAGAAACGCTCGCAGAGCTGAACAAGCAAAGGACATCGGTCACAATGCCGCGCGAGGATGTTTCGCGAAAAGTTGCGGAAGCGTTACTCTCAAGGTGCACCGTGCACCTAAGTGATGTGTTCTTGCGATGGGACAAAGACCGATCTCTCAAAACGCATCCTGTGATCTACGACCGGGCGATTCCCTTCTCGGGACTAACACGCCGTTTATTCGGTGAGGCGTACCGTGAGGGCAAACAGAGTTCGGATTGGTGGCGGCAAGTCGGTGCGATTGCGGTGAGGAATGGAACAATCATCGCAACAGCGCACAACTACCACCTCCCCTCTCCACACGCTCCATATGCTTTTGGCGACCCGCGGAACAACTTCACGCAGGGGGCGCACATAGAAGTGTCAACAGCGATGCATGCCGAAGCGGCAGTTGTCGCAACAACGGCGGGGAGAAGTGAGTCGCTCGCCGGAGCAGATCTCTATGTAACAACGTATCCTTGTCCGCCGTGCGCGAAGCTCATTGCGTGCGCAGGCGTGAAAAGATTGTTCTTTAGAGAAGGGTACGCGATGCTGGATACGCATCAGGTTCTGAAGCGTGCCGGTGTCGAAGTAATACATGTGGTTGAAAAGGCCCCGTAGCGCGTATGCGCTACGGGGCAACTTTATTCTCTGGTGCCGATACGGAATCGAACGGGACCGTCAGACACGATGAAATGGAAATGGTAGTGGCTCACCGTGCCGCCGCTCATCTCGGTATCCCCGAAGCGGCTCACGAAACCGCCCGACCCGGGTCCGAACTTTCCCTCTATCCACCGCACCATCACGCCAAGCTCTTCCCACGCGTCGGGATGAAGGTCGGCCGGGTTCGTAACGTGCTGGCGGGGAATGAGAAGAAGGTGGTACTTTGTGTGCTCGTACGGCCACTGGTTGTGCGTGACAATCCAATGCACCCCTCCTCGGAGAATCGGACGCTTATGCTCCTTCGCAAAATTCCTCATGCAGAAAGGGCACTCGCCACGCGCGCTGATGCGCTCCAGGACTTCCTGTTGTTCCGGCAGCCGGGCGTTTGAAATGTTTACGTGATTCACACCGGGGTCCATACGGGCCTCCTCTCGCTTTGGGGATAATAATCATGAATGGTGAAGTCCTCCTTCCTGAACGCGAAGATGTCCGTGACGGCGGGGTTCAAGCGAACCGTCGCAAGCTGTTGAGGCTTCGTACTAAGCATCTCGCGCATGGCGACGCGCTGGTCCGTTTCCGGATTGTGGTCATTGGTGTGGTAACACTGCGCGCTTGAAATGGTGTAGTGCAGTGTCCTTGCAGTGTAGCCCAGAACCTGCGCGAACATCATGGTCAAGGCCGCGTACTGGACGAGATTCCCTGCGAGCCCGACGGGCACATCGCAACTCCGCTGTATGTGATGCAGTGAGAGCTCGCGGGTGCGCGGGTTTGTGTAGATGAAGAGAAGCCCATGACAGGGAACCACAACCACCTCCTGCGTTTTCCCCTTGCCACGGCCAAGATATGGCGGGATGAACGGGCTCACAATGTGGGTGATGAGCTCCGGCCGCTCTCTCATCTGTTCCACGACGTGCTGTATTTGGTTGAACGGTTTGCCGTTTGGGTTGGGAAATGCGGTCCACGCGGGACCGTAGCTTCCGGGACCAAGGTCGCCGGGCTGGAGTCCGCGCTTCACACATTTCTCTGCGGTGACCCATCGTTTCCACCAGAAGCATCCGAACGACTCGAGTTCCTCTTGTGTCCGTGCGCCGTTCAGAAACGCACACAGCTCGCCGAGCGCCTGATAAAACGTAGGGTGTTTTCCTGACACGACATCGCGCTCTGTAATGACCGGGATACCGTTTGAAAGGTCAAACGTCATGCCGTGGTTTACAACCGCAAGCCGTGGGACTCCTTGTGCTGAACCAGTTTCCTCCCCTTCATTGAGAAGCCGGCTCAGAAGGGCTTGGTACTGGCTATCTGGTCCGCGAAGAACAAACGGCTTATACCGCACGACGGGCACGCTCTCTATTGTGGACATCACTGTCCTCCTTTCCTTATATGGGGGCCGTTATGTTCGGCCCGATAAAACAAAGCTGCCTTGAATCTACTCCCGGGAACCTATCGGTGTCAAAGATTCTTCCCTCTCCTTTTCCCATGAAAGGCCTTATGAACGTCGCGGAGCGTTTTGTTGGTGAGATGAGTGTAAATCTGTGTTGTTGAAACGCTTGCGTGACCCAAAAGTTCCTGCACCGCGCGCAGGTCAGCCCCGTTCATAAGAAGGTCTGTCGCAAACCCGTGACGGAGCATGTGCGGGTGCACCCGCTTGGGAATGCCGGCGGCCCGCGCGGCACGGTCTATGAGGCGTTCTACGGCGCGGGACGTAATGCGCCCGATGACCTGCCCGTCTTTGCGCAAGCTTATGAAGAGCGCTTCGTCGGCATCGGTCCGTTCTTTCAAATACTTCGCGAGGGCCGCGCGGGCCGTGTCTGATATAAAAGCAACGCGGATTTTTCCACCCTTTCCGCGAACCGGAAACTCACCGCGTGAAAAGTCTGAAAATCGGTCAAGGGAGCAAAGTTCCGAAACGCGCAGCCCTGCCGAAAAAAGGAGTTCAATAACCGCCCTGTCTCGCAGGGCGCGGAGCGAACCGCCTCGCCCTCCGGAGGAGGGTCCGCCTCCGGCGGAAGGAGCAGCGAGAAGCCGTTCCAGATCGCTCTCGTCAAGAATGTCTATTTCCCGCTCCTCGATTTTGGGGAGTTCTACTTTCTCGGGAAGGAGAGAAGGTATGTCGCGTTTCACGAGATATTTCAGGAACGCCCGAATACTCACGACATAGTGACCCTGAGTGGCTCTTTTGATGCCGCGGCGGGCAAGCGTGAGACGGTAGCGGCGCACAAGGTCATCAGTTATGTCTTCCGGGCGCTTCGCTTCCGTCGTGCGGATGAAATCCCTCAGGTGATGCTCGTATACTTCGCGCGTTTTGACAGCTCGGTTCTTCTCAATCTCCAGATAGTCCAAAAATTCTCCGACAACACGCTCTAAAGAGGTCATATGGACATTATACCCCGATATGCTATACTCATTGCATTCGTACGGTACGCGACAAAACGGTCTCCCTAATACGGGAGATTTTTAATAAGGGGCTCTCATGGACGGCGCTCATCGTGCTCTGTGCCGGCTTTGTGGGAAAACTGCTCGTCGTGGGTGCTTTGGGAGCGTCGGGACGCGTGGTTTCGGAGAATCGCGGCGGCCCAATTGTAGAAACCATGCTTCCTTCGGGCGGGCTTGACGGCGCTATCGCACCATCGTACGCCGCCTCACCCAATCTCTTTATTACGGAAAACACGGCAGGCGCTCCGATAGTTCTCACGGCAGAAGGAACCGTTATCGGCACTGCCCGCCCGGCCTCTAACGTTATCCCGCTCCGGAGCGGAATCAAAAAGTACAAGGTACAATCCGGCGATACACTTTCGGACATTGCCGCGCACTTCGGCGTTTCACTTGATACGCTGAAATGGGCGAACCCCTCAGTGCGCTTTACGGTCGTGAGGCCCGGTGACGAACTGACTATCCTTCCCGTCACCGGCTTTTTATACGACGTGGAAGAAGGAGATTCGCTCCAGGGCCTCGCCGCACGCTACGGCGTAAGCGAAACTTTGATCAAACGTTACAACTCGAGCTATCCCGAGCTTTTGGCGTCGGTGGGAGGGCAGATAATTCTCCCTCACGCGGAGCCGGAGAATGCGCGGGCATATTTCCAAAATGCGTCAAAGCGACTGCCGAATCTTGACGGATACTTTGTGCTCCCAGCGCGCGGCTGGAACTGGGGACAGCTTCACTACAACAATGCAATTGATATCGCCGCACGGTGCGGCGACCCGATATACGCTTCGGCGGAAGGCATCGTAGAAAGCGAATCATCGGGAAACTACTGGAACGAAGGGTATGGGAATTACGTGGTTATCCGCCACGGAAACGGCACGCGCACCCGTTACGCGCACACGTTGAAAAACCTCATCTTGGAGGGTGACTATGTGCTCCAAGGAGAAGAAATCGCGCTTATCGGCGCAACAGGCAACACCGACGGGCCAACCGGATGCCACCTCCACTTTGAAGTGGAAGGCGCACAGAACCCGTTTGCGGTGAGGTAGCTCTATTTCTTCTGCCGGCACGCAAGACACTGTTCCGATTCGGGATTTTCTTTAAGGAATTCAAACGGGATTGCTGTGCCGCAGGCACTGCAGATTCCATAGATTCCTTCCTGTATGCGATGAAGCGCGTCTTCAATTCGCCCGATGCGCGCTTTGAAAACCTGTTCCAGCGCAAGGTAATTGCCGTGCGCTTCGGACTCATCGCTCTCTTCGTCGCCAGAATCAATACTGTCGCCGAAATCCAACCCGGCGCGCTCGCTTGCGAGGAGCTTTTCCAGCTCCTCCCGTTTCTCCATGAGCGCCTTCTCAAGTTCTTTGATTTGTTGCTCGGCCAATGCCATACCGCTATTATACATAAACATGCGCATCCTCGCTATTGAAACCTCTTGCGACGAAACCGGCATCGCAATCTTGAATTTTCAAGGGTCTCTGGAAGAAGGTTTCAGCTTCTCTATTGAAGCAAATCTCCTAGCTTCCCAAATTGAGACACACCGCCCCTACGGCGGGGTCGTGCCGGGCTTGGCGCGCCGCGAGCACGAGAGAAACCTCCCTATGCTCTTTAGAGAGCTGGAAGCTAAAAGCTTTAAGCTGGAACCTGATATTGTTGCCGTAACCGTGGGCCCCGGGCTCTCTCCGTGCCTTTGGGGCGGTATCACCTTCGCTGAGGAGATACATGGGAAGCACTTCTCAAAGGCGAAGCTCGTCGGCGCGAACCACCTGGAAGGACACCTTTACAGTTTTCTCCTTGCGGAGAATGCCGATGTTTCCGTATTCCCCGCCATCCATCTCCTCGTTTCCGGCGGACACACGATGCTTATCCTTATGCGTTCCCTTGTTGACTGGGATGTGCTGGGCGAAACAAGGGATGATGCGGTCGGCGAAGCCTTTGACAAGGTGGCGCGCCTTTTGGAACTCCCCTATCCTGGAGGGCCGGAGATAGAAAAACTTGCCGGCAAGCGAATGATTGGTATAAGGCGCAAATCATTTGAGTTCCCGGCGCCGATGCTCCATTCGGGCGATTACAATTTCAGTTATTCGGGATTAAAGACCGCGGTCTTGTATTATCTTCGGAACAATCCCCGCGCCAAGAAACCTGCGGTTGCTCGCGCATTTCAGGAGGCGGCGTTTGCGCCGCTTGTTGCTAAAGTGAAGCGTGCCACGGAGGAATACGGGGCGAAATCAATCATGCTCTCCGGCGGCGTCGCCGCGAACCGGGTACTCCAGGAAAAATTAAGGGTGCTCGGACACCCCTTCTTCGTCGCTCCGCTGAAGTACAATACCGATAATGCCGTCATTATCGCGCTTGCCGCGTCCGTCAACCAGATTTCCGGGAAAGAATACCGCCTTGAGGCGCAGCCGAACCTTAGTTTATAGTGAAGAACAATGGATAAACGTTTTGCTCATGAGGATGCGGAACGGGGCATCTACGATAAGTGGGAATCTGCCGGCTATTTTTCTCCGTCAGCTGACGGAAACGGCGAGCCGTTCTCTATCGTGCTCCCTCCGCCGAATGTGACCGGCGAGCTTCACATGGGGCACGCCGCAATGCTCGCGATTGAAGACATCATGGTCCGCTTTGCGCGTATGCGCGGGCGGCGGACGCTCTGGATTCCCGGCACCGACCACGCGGCAATCGCCACACAATCAAAAGTAGAGAAAGAACTCTACAAGAAAGAGGGTAAAACACGCCGCGACCTTGGCCGCGAAGCGTTCCTGAAACGGGTTGAAGAATTTGCCCTGAAAAGTCACGACACGATTGTAAATCAGGTGCGCGCCATGGGAGCGTCATTAGACTGGTCCCGCGAAGCATACACGCTTGACGCGTTGCGGAGCCGCGCAGTCAAGGAAGCGTTCAAACGAATGTACGACGGCGGCGTGATTTATCGGGGGAGCCGCATTGTGAACTGGGACCCGAAGCTTCAGACAACCGTTTCGGACGACGAGATTGATTGGAAAGAAATGAAGGGATTTTTCTACTATCTCCAGTACGGACCCTTCGTCATTGGCACCGCGCGGCCGGAAACGAAGTTCGGCGACAAATACGTCGTGATGCATCCGGCAGACGCTCGGTATGCGAAGTACAAGCACGGAGAGAAACTGGAACTTGAATGGATTAACGGTCCCGTCACCGCAACGGTCATTAAGGACGAAGCGGCCGACCCGGCATTCGGCACCGGCGTTATGACGATTACTCCATGGCACGACGCAACCGACTTTGAGATTGCCGAGCGGCACAGTTTGGACAAAGAACAGATTATCGACTTCAACGGCAAACTGCTTCCCATTGCACGGGAATTTGCGGGATTTCCAATCGCGAAAGCGCGCCTGGAAATCGTGAAGAAACTAGAGAAGAAAGGGCTGCTTGTTAAGGTGGACGAAAATTACGTTCATCGCGTCGCCACAAACAGTCGCGGCGGAGGCATAATCGAGCCGCAAATCATGAAGCAATGGTTTGTGGACGTGCATAAGAAATTCTCCCGTGATGGCAGGGAGATATCGCTGAAAGATTTGATGCGCGACACCGTCGCAAGCGGCAAAATTAAAATCCTTCCCGAGCGTTTTGTGAAAGTGTACTTCAACTGGATAGACAATCTTCGCGACTGGTGCATTTCGCGCCAGCTCTGGTACGGGCATCGGGTGCCGGCGTGGTACAAAGGCGGCGAAACATACGTTGGCACCGAGCCGCCGGGAGGTAGCGGGTGGGAAGAAGACCAAGATACCCTAGACACATGGTTCTCGTCAGGCCTCTGGACGTTTTCCACGCTCGGCTGGCCGGAAGAGTCGGAGGATTTGAAAATGTATCACCCCACGTCGGTTCTTGAAACCGCCTACGACATTCTCTTTTTTTGGGTGGCGCGGATGATTTTGATGACCGGGTATCTCTTGAACGACATTCCCTTCCGTACGGTTTACCTCCACGGCATCGTGCGCGACAAAGAAGGGCGCAAGATGAGCAAGTCTCTAGACAACGGCATTGACCCCCTGGAGATGGTGCAAAAGTACGGCGCGGATGCGACAAGAATGTCGCTCATTATGGGTGTCGGCGCAGGGAGCGACACGAACCTGTCCGAAGACAAGATTCGTGCCTGCCGCAATTTTGCAACGAAGATTTGGAACGCCGCGCGGTTTTTGGATATGCGAAGGCTCCCTAATGTGACGATATCGGACGTCAATCACTCTATGATTGACATCCGATATCAATCAATTCTTGCCTCGCTGGAAAAGGTAAAAGCAGAAATTACGGCTCATCTTGAAGCGTACGAGCTCCACCTCGCCGCAGAAAAGGCATACGACTACTTTTGGAACACGTTTGCGAATAAAATCCTTGAAGATGTGAAAAAGGAGGGCATAACGCCCGATAACTACACTCTCCTACTGACTGTTTTCAGGGAGTGCCTCAAACTCCTCCACCCCTTCATGCCTTTTGTAACCGAGGCGGCATACGAGGCGTTGAATTTCGGAGAAGGAAAGAAAATGCTTATCGGAGAAGAATGGTAATCACTTGCTCCCCAGTATCTCAAACTCTCTGAAAACGACGATGCTCGCACCGACGAGAAAAAGCGTCGGGACAAGAAGCAAGTTCTGCGATTGGAACGTCATAATAAGGTAATTGAAAATGCCGTGCACAACGGTGGCGACGACAAGTCCCTTAGCCAGTTTCCCGCGCGCCCAGAAATAGCCGACAAATCCGCTTGAAATGGCGTGCAGGAGTGTCGCGCCGACGAAGCGCAAAACGGCGATGCTGAAAAGCGCACCAACCGACTCGGTACCGCCGCGCGCAAGAAGGTGCGAGAGCACAAAAAAGTTTTCAATCGTCGCAAGACCCATGGCGGCGGTCACAAGATAAATCATCGCATCAACCGGCTCGTCAAACTCGGGGCGCTTTCGCACCGCGAAATACGCCGCCAGCCATTTGAAAAGTTCTTCAATGAAGGCAAGGGTGAAAAGAGAAAAAAACACATCCTTGAAAAACTGCGCGAACCACTCGGTTGCAAATTGCAGAGCAACAATGGGAATGGCGGCGAGCATGCCAAGGCCGAATGCATAAAGAATGAGCGCTTTCGGTTCGGGATGGCGGTCTGTCCGCAGAAAAAAGACAAGCCACAAAAGCCCGGGGGCTATCGCGGCAAGAATGACGGCAAGGAGTGGTAAAAGCGTCATTGCGCAGAGACCTTCACTTTCTTCCCGTGTTTCGCCTTCAGGCGGGGAAGACGGAGCGTGAGGATGCCGTTCTCAAAGTTTGCCTTCGCGGCATCAGGGTCAATTTCTTCGGGCAGGATGACCGTCCGGGAAAAGGTGCCCCAGAAGCATTCCTCGTAGTAGTAATCTTTTTCATCAATTGTCTTGCTCCGTTTACGCTCGCCGCGGATTTCAACCGCGTCACGCTTGATGTGCACATCCAAATCGGTTTCCGGGTCAATGCCCGCAATGGCAGACTCTATCACAATGTCATCGCCATCGCGATACACGTCAACTGTGAGTTGCCCGTCTGCCGACGAGGCAGGCCCGTCTGCCTGCAAAGAACCCGCCACATCCGACGGTTCTGTTTTCAATGTATCCCCTTTCCCTCGCGCGAGTTCTTTGAAAATGTTTTTGTCAGCCATGTGCACATTGTAGCACATCGGGCTGCGTTAAAGCACAGTGCTATTTTCCCTTCTGGTACGCTTGGTGCGCTTTCCTGATTTCGGCAAGTGCTGCCTCCCTGCCCTCCCAGCCCAAAACTTTCACTTTCTTGCTTTCCAGCCTTTTGTACTCTTCAAAGAAGTGTGCAACCTCCTTTAAGAGATGCGGGTTCATCGCTTTCACGTCTTCCAGGGTCTTTACGGTATCAAAGCGTGGGTTGTCCACCTGCGCGGAGAGAATTTTAAAGTCCTCCTCGCCGTCGTCAACCATCTTGAAGAGGCCCAGTGGCCGCACCCGCACGACGCATCCGGGAAATAAAGGGTAACCGCCCAAAACGAGCGTATCCAAATGGTCGCCGTCAGACGAACGCGTTTCGGGGATAAAACCATAGTCGGCCGGGTAATGGAACGGTGAGTATAGGACGCGGTCAAGAACCAAAGCACCGAGCTTCTCGTCGTATTCATATTTGTTGTGGCTGCCGCCGGGAATTTCAATAACGGCATTCACAACGTCGGGGGCATTTTCTCCGATGGGGATATTATGGAACATGTTTCAAGCGTAAAGCGTAAAACGGAAGGTGTAAAGTCCGGTGCTCAATACCGAGTATTAAAGCGCCCCAATACTCGGTATTGAGCACGCTATTCAGTTTCTGTGCCAGGTGCCTCCGGTGCTTCAGCTACTTCCGGCGCGTGCCCCACTCCCCCTTCCCGTGCTTCTCCGGGACTTGCGGCGCTCCGCACGTCAATCCGCCAGCCAGTCAACTTCGCCGCAAGGCGCACATTTTGCCCTCCGCGGCCGATTGCCAAACTCAACTGGTCTTCGGGAACCAGAACCAAGGCCTCGCGCCGTTCAAGTGTTTGAACCTCGGTTACCTTTGCTGGCGAGAGCGACTTGCCGATGTACTCGGCAATGTCTTCGTTCCATTCCACAACGTCAATCTTTTCGTTGCCGAGTTCGTTGATGACAGACATGATGCGGCTCCCCCGCTGGCCGACCATTGCGCCAACCGGGTCCACTCCCTGCGCGTGCGAAACAACGGCGACTTTCGTGCGGCTTCCGGGTTCGCGCGCAATCTTTTTGATTTCTACAATGCTCTCGGCAATCTCCGGCACTTCAAGTTCAAAAAGTTTCTGTATGAACAGCGGGTGCGAGCGCGAAAGAATGATGCCCGGGCGGCGGTGCTCTTCTTCTTGTACGGCAATAACAAGAAAGCGCATCCGCTGACCAGGCTGATAGCGCTCGCCGGGTATGCTCTCGTTCTGAAACATGACGCCGCTCGCGCGCCCAAGGTCAATGTACACGTGCCCGTGCTCATAACGCTGTATGACGCCGCTCACAATCCCCCACTCCTTGTCGGCGTATTCGGCGCGCACCGAGGCACGCTCGGCGTCGCGGATGTTCTGAAGGATAACCTGTTTTGCGGTTTGTGCCGCAATGCGCCCGAAGTCCTCGTGCGCTTCAAGCGGAATGAGAATCTCGTCCCCCACCGCGGCGTCGGACTTCATCTCTTTTGCTTCGTTGAGCAAAAGATGCCGGTCGGGGTTGTAGCGCGGCAGGCCCTCTTCCTCTGTTTCGGAAAGTGCTTCAACATCTTCTCCTGGTTCGGCGAAACGCACTGTCGTTTCATCTACCACAAGCTTCACCAGGAAGAATTTTGCAGTGCCGGTCTCGGAGTTGAACTGGGCGCGGACAACCTCCGACCGCTTCCGGTATTCCTTTTTGTAGGCGCTCGCAAGAGCCGACTCAATAACCTCCACGATCTTTTGGGGTGGAAGGCCGCGGTCGGCGGCGATTTGCCCGATGGCGACACCTAATGATTTGAGGTCCATCATAAATTTAGTTGTTATTTAGAAATATGTCCGCTCTCACGAGCGGACCTTTCAATACCGTCCACAATACGCCTCTCCCAGTGACAAGTCAAGTATATTGACAAAATCACTACTTTATTCTATTATACAGCCAGTATCATTAGAGGAGGGAAAGATGCCGGAAACAGGACTCCCCTGCTATAAAGGGCAAAGAGGGCTGGTTCGCATAGTGACGACGGAAGAGAACGATACCGTAATCGTCACCGTCACCATCGGGAAGAGACCGAAGAAAGCGAACTGGCGCGGCACAAGGTCCCAGATCCTGCAGAGAGCGAAGAAGCTCATCGAGACCGTAGAACGTTTGGGTGAGCTGGAGTTCATGAGGAGCTGGGATGGAGAGAATTTCTAGGGGATCCCTTCCAACCTAAAACCGCCTTCGGGCGGTTTTTATTTTACACAAATGTTTCATTGTGACACTGCATGTAAAAATTTGCCTGTTTTTTACATGGAATGTTTCAAAAAAACATTCTGTGTAAAAAATTTACGAGAAATTTTTACAGTCGTGTATAATTTGAAACATTTTTGTAATCTAAATTACCAAAATGTTTTTTTGAAACAAGTTATCCACAGATTTTGACCGATTTTGTCAAGAAACCAATACTACACAATGTTTCAATGTCACAGTCAAGCGAAATTACCGATACTCTGGTTTATCCTCGGAAACGCCGCCGCGGTGTGCCGCGAGCCGGGCAAGAACATAAAAAAGAGAAGAAAGGCGGTTTATAAAAGAGGGGAGAACTCCATCACAGAAGGACAAATGCTCTATCTTGCAAAGCATGGCGGTTTCCCGTTCCGCGCGCCGTGTAACGGTTCGTGCGATGTCCAGGAGAGCCGAAAGTTCGGTTGCTCCCGGAAGGACAAACGAGCGGATGGGCGGGAATTCGCTTTCGGTGCGGCGGATAACTCCCTCGGCCCAGCTCACATGCTCGTCGGTAATTTCCTTGCCCGAGCCGGCAATAGCTGACTGGAGGGTGAAGAGGCGGTGCTGAACCTCTTTCAAGATATCGGCGATCTCGCGGTCTTCCCGCTCGGCGCGGGCTCGGCAGAGACCGGTTATGCTATTCAGCTCGTCCACGGCGCCAAGGGCGGAAACGGTGGGGGCATGCTTGCCCGCAGGTTTGCCGCCTCCGAGAGAAGTTGTACCTTTGTCGCCCTTGCCAGTGTAATACATATGCGGTGTATAGCACCATTCTCTCTACAAACACTTTGATTTTGCAAGGGTTTGGGCTTTAATAGAGTGGATGGCAGGGAAGCGCGGAAACAAGAGAGTCGGGAAAGGGGAGCCAAAACTTCACCCCGCGATAAGGAAACACATTTGGGTTGTTGCCTGCATGGCAGGAGCGCTTCTCTTTATATTGTCGGCGGCAGGTCAGGCAGGGCCGGTCGGCGCAACGTTATACAAAACGTTTGATCGTTTGTTCGGCTGGGGATACTACCTGTTCCCGGCTGTTCTTTTTATTCTTGCCGTTGCGTTCATCGGCAGGGACAAGCTTTTTGCGGTGACAACCGTTGCTGGCGCAGCGCTTTTCATACTTGCGGGGCTTGGCATGATTGACATTGTTTCTCCAAAGAACGGGGGATTGACCGGAGAGTTAGTTGGCGCACTGGAAACGCCGTTCGGCGCACCGGCGGCTTTGGTCATCGTGGGTGCGGCGCTCATCGCATCGGGGCTTGTCGTTGTGAATCGCCCCTTAGGCGTAATGGAACGAATCAAAGAAATTCTTTCCCGTCGCGCCGAGAAAAAATCTTCGCGCGTGCCAGTTGTGACAGGCATTGAAGAAACAGAAAGAGAAAGAGAAGAGCGCGTAGAGGAAGGAAAAGAAGAAGAGGAGGAAGAGAAAAAAGCGGAACCTCAAGGAAAGCGCGGGACGGAAGCAAGGCTCAATGTGAGCGTCATGGAAGCCGTGCCGGACAAAGCATTTGCCGTTTCGCGCCGTGCGGCGGCGAAAGATTATGAAGCGCCGCCCTTGAAACTTTTGAATAGTTCGGTTGAAAAACCGACAAGCGGCGACCTCAAGGCGGGAGCAAACATCATTCAGCGAACACTTCAAAGTTTTGATATTCCCGTGGAGATGGGTGAGATACAAGTTGGTCCGACGGTCACGCGCTATACCCTAAAGCCCGCCGAAGGCGTCCGCATCTCGCGCATCACCGCGCTTGGTCAGGACCTTGCGCTTGCTCTGGCCGCGCATCCGATTCGCATTGAAGCACCGATTCCCGGGAAATCTCTCGTCGGCATAGAAGTGCCGAACAAGGCGGCGGCACTGGTTCGATTGGGAAGTCTCATCGCACTCCGCGAATTTGCGGAGGGGAAACCTCTGGCATTCGCCTTGGGGAGAGCGGTTTCTGGAGCGCCCGTTTTTGCGAACATCGGGAAAATGCCGCATCTTCTTATTGCAGGGAGCACGGGGAGCGGAAAGAGTATTGCCATCCACTCTCTTATCACATCCCTTCTTTTTAAAAACGGCCCGGCCGACATGCAGCTTATCCTCATAGACCCGAAGCGAGTAGAACTCTCTATATATGAAGGTATCCCGCACCTTGTTTCGCCGGTCATTACCGAAAATAAGCGCGCCGTCGGCGCTCTGAAGTGGGCGATTACCGAAATGGAGCGCCGCTACGAAGAACTTCTCGCGCACGGCGTGCGCGACATTGAAGGTTTCCATACAAAGGAACCGTCGGCTGCAATGCCGTACGTTATTATCGTGATTGACGAGCTCGCAGACCTTATGTCTTCATACGGCCGCGAAGTTGAGGGGGCGATTGTGCGTCTCGCACAAATGTCCCGCGCCGTCGGCATCCACCTCGTCGTGTCCACCCAGCGCCCATCGGTTGAAGTCATCACCGGTCTCATCAAGGCAAACATCCCGACTCGCGTCGCCCTGCAGGTTGCAAGCCAAATTGATTCGCGCACCATTTTAGACGCCGCTGGCGCGGAGAAGCTTTTGGGAAACGGCGACATGCTTTACTCCGCGGCGGAGGGTTCGCGAAGAGAGCGTATTCAGGGAGCGTATTTGACGGAGAAGGAAATCAAAACGGTTGTCGCATACATTAAAGAGCATGTGAAGCCCGCGCCGCCGGTTGAAGGCGAAGTGCCGTTCACGGCGCAGAACGGTGCAAGCGATGATGAATCGGGAAACGGCATTGATTTCTCGGCGTACGAGAAAGACGGCGAGGAAGACGAGCTCTATGAAGAAGCGGTCACGCTCGTAAAAGAAGCAAAGAAGGCGTCAGCGTCACTTTTGCAGAGGCGCTTGCGCGTCGGGTACGCGCGCGCGGCGCGGCTCCTGGATATGATGGAAGAGCGCGGCCTTATCGGTCCGCAGGACGGGGCCAAGCCCAGGGACGTATATGAACAGTAATTGATAACATGGAAGGAGAAGAAAAAACATTTGGGCAAATGCTTACAGACACGCTCGCGGCGAAAGGATATTCGGCGGAGAGGCTGGCGGCAGAGACGGGTATATCGGACCGCTTCATCAATTTGTTTTTGGAAGACCGCATGAGCGAATTGCCGCCGTCGCCGTATCTGCACGGCTATATCGTGCGCATCGGAGAAATTCTTGG
Organism: Candidatus Jorgensenbacteria bacterium GWA1_54_12; assembly: GCA_001779505.1. Lineage (GTDB taxonomy): Bacteria > Patescibacteriota > Minisyncoccia > UBA6257 > GWB1-50-10 > GWA1-54-12. Next base: position 28,728 of record MFKH01000010.1, read on the forward strand.
GTTTGACGGGGAGCGGGTTTGGCAGACGCATTTTAAGGACCGGCGCGAAGTGCGGCGCTCCGGTGCGCGCGATATTTTGCCGCAAAACAGGTTCGCGCTGACACGGATGAATATGCCCATCGCCGCCATTGCCATTCTCATTGTCGTGGCGGTCGGATACATTCTTTTCCGCACGTACGTTTCGTCGGACCTGACGCGCGGTCTCACGCTCGAAGGGCTGGGTGACGAAACGCTCGTCGTTGAGTCACCCGCGCTCGTTGTGCGCGGCGCAGTTGACGGGAACTTGAAGTTGACGGTGAATGACACAGACGTCTACCCCGGCCGCGACGGCACATTCTCTCACAGCGTGTCGCTTTCACCGGGCATGAACGCGGTCGTATTTGAACTTGAGGGGTTGTTGGGAAGAACCGGGAAAGTGGTAAAATACGTGTTCTTCCGTTCGGTAACGCAAAACTAGAGATGGCAGAGCAGAGTGAAAAAGAAAAGAATATTGAGGACTTACTCACGTCGCTCGAAACCCGTTTTGGCGAGGGGGCGGTAATGCGCCTGGGGAGCTGGAAAACGACTAAGGTGGAGGTGATCTCGACGGGCTCGTTTTCGCTTGACCTTGCTCTTGGCGTCGGCGGACTGCCGCGCGGACGGGTGGTTGAAATTTACGGCCCCGAGTCATCGGGCAAGACAACATTAGCGCTTCACGCGGTCGCCGAAGCCCAAGCGTCGGGCGGCAAGGCGGCATTTATTGATGCGGAGCATGCGCTTGACCCCGAGTATGCGAAGAGGATTGGCGTGAAGGTGAATGAGATTCTCATCTCCCAGCCGAATAGCGGCGAAGAAGCGCTGAATATTATGGAAGACATGGTGCGCTCGGGACTCATAGATATCATTGTCGTTGACTCGGTGGCGGCGCTTGTTCCGCGCGAAGAACTGGAAGGTGAAATGGGCGATAGGCATATCGGACTGCAGGCGCGCCTCATGTCGCAGGCATTGCGCAAAATTACGGCAATCGCGGCAAAGAGCGGGACGATCGTTATTTTTATCAATCAGATACGGATGAATATCGGCGTCATGTTCGGCAACCCAGAAACAACGCCGGGAGGAAAGGCGCTCAAGTTCTTTTCGTCGGTGCGACTGGAAATCCGCCGCAAGGCGCAGATAAAGCGGGGAGAAGAAATTGTCGGAAACCGCGTCGTCGTCAAGGTGGTAAAAAACAAAGTGGCTCCTCCGTTCCGTTCTGCCGAGTTTGACATTCTCTACGGCAAAGGTATCTCATATGAAAGCGACGTGCTGAATACGGGCTTGAAACATGGTGTTGTTACGCGCGCCGGTGCAAGCTACAAGTTCGGCGAGGAGCGCATCGGCACCGGACTGGAAGCGGCATGTGCCGCGCTCGCACAAAACAAGAAACTTTTGAAGGAAATAGAAAAGGCGATACAAGAAAAACTAAAAGTGTAACCACAATCAAAAATATATGTTGACTCTGTTACAAATCATTGTGGCAATCATCCTTATCGTTTTGGTGCTTTTGCAGGAGCGCGGCGGCGGCTTGGGTGCTTTGGGCGGAGGCGGCGGCGCGGGCATGCCGTACGAAACCCGCCGCGGCATCGGGAAACTCCTCTTCTGGGGAACGATTGTTTCGGCGGTAGTTTTCGTTGTCCTTTCGGTTCTGAACCTTATCTATTAGGGATGAATTTCGCGCAGGCAGTCATACGAACGTTCTCGCGGAAAGAGCGCATTGCCGCCATCGCAGCGCTTGTCGTGTTTTTCTTGTCCGGCGCCGCAAAAGCGGGAGCCGTGATAGAGGAGCGGAGCGTTATGATGCCCGCGCCCGGCGGAACGTATCGCGAAGGCATTGTCGGCCAACCGGTTGCCGTAAATCCCGTCATATCGGGGAATCCGGCCGACGAGGCGCTTGCGGCCCTCGTCTATGCCCGCCTCGGAACGCTCGTGGAAGACCTGACGGTAACCGAAGAAAGAGTGTACACCGTGCTCTTGAAAGAAGAGCTGGTGTGGGCTGACGGCACACCCCTCACAAGCGACGATGTGCTTTTTACCGTGGAGACGATACAAAATCCCGAAGCGCAGTCTCCTCGATATAAAAACTGGGAAGGTGTTGTTGCGGAGCGTGTGAGCGAACTTCGACTCACCCTCACGCTTTCTTCGCCATACGTTTTCTTTGAAGAACAGATACGAAATCTGTTAGTCGTTCCGCGGCACCTCTTCGTGCATTTGCCGCCGTCAAACATTCGTCTTTCGGCATATAATTTTGAGCCCGTCGGTAGCGGCCCGTATCGTTTTGAAGGGCTCACGAAGCGGCGCGACGGATTCATTACCGAGTATCATTTCGTCCGTAACGAACTTTTTGCTGGTGAGCCGGCTTTTATCAAACACTTTTTCGTTAAGTTTTTTGAGAGCCCCGAGGAATTAAGGGACGCGTACCGGCGGCGGGCGATAGACGGGTTTGGCGCATTTGCTCCCAATAAGGACGAAACCATTCGTGGGGAACGCATCTATGCGCCGACGGCGGCGTATTACGCCGTGTTTTTCAATCCGCGCGCAAAAACATTGCTTGCCGAAGAATCGTTTCGCAGGGCGCTCGTGCAGGCAATTGACCGCGAAACACTCGTTACGGATGTTTTGGGAGGAGCGGGTACGCCAGTCGCAGGCCCTGATCCATACCGCCGCGACGCCGGAACGCCGGAGTTTGAGAAAGCGTCTTCAACACTCGCAAAACTTCGCGCGGAGTATGGAGAATTAAAAATGGAAATTGCCGTTCCCGAAACGCCGTTTCTGCGCGACGCCGCCGTGCGGGTAAAAGAAATGTGGGAAGCGGCGGGAATTAGTGAAGTTCGCCTTGTTTTTATAGACGAAGCGACGTTCATGAATCGCATTGTGCGCGAGCGCAACTATGAAGCGGTGCTCTTCGGTAACGTTTTGGAGCACGAATATGACCTCTTTCCTTTCTGGCACACATCAGAACGTTTTTACCCCGGACTGAATCTTGCGCTCTTTACGATGAAGTCGCTTGACACCGTACTTGAAGACATTAGGCAGGAAGCCGACGCAGATGCACGGCGCGAACTTTTTGAGAAGGCGGTAGATATCATTGCGGACGAATCTCCGGCCGTATTCCTTTTTACGGTGCCATACACCTATGTGCATAACGGGAGGCTTCACGGGTTCGCGCTTGAAAAACCTCTTGTTGTTCCCGCAGACCGGTTTCGGGACGCCGCTTCATGGTACGTAAACGAGGCGAGAGTGATAGAATAGTAACAATGTTTGAGGATCATGTCCGTCGTTTCAGCGCCCAGCTCACCTCCCGAGGGCTTGTGCCGGAAGACATTGAGAATCTCGCGGACGATTGCGACGCTCTTGTCATAGCCGGCATGGGCGGGTCGGCTCTGGCCGGGGAGATTCTTCGGGATTTTGCGGGAGAATTGGGCCTGCGCCTGCCAGTTCTCTTGTGGCAGGATTATGGATTTCCGGAGGTTGCGGCATGGGCGAAGAAACCGCTCGTCGTTGCCGTATCATTTTCCGGCGGGACGAAGGAGACACTCTCGGCATACGAGGAGGCGGGAAAACGGG
>MFKH01000010.1:32322-41373 GCA_001779505.1 Candidatus Jorgensenbacteria bacterium GWA1_54_12
CGTCGTGAGTGGGAATCCGGCAAGTGAGCTCTATAAGAAGGCGGAGAAAGACCGCATCCCGCGAGCCCGCTTCGCCGGGGAAGAGGGGTTGACTCCGCGGACTGCTTGTGGCAGTATGTTTTACAGCGTACTTATCCTCCTCTCACACGCATTCGGCATTTCGGCGGAATCATACGATTCGCGCATTGACGCCGCCTCGCTTGAAGCGCAGGGAGAGCATCTTGCGGAAAAATTTGAGGGCAGGACGCCTCTCGTCTATACGACGCACCACTACCACGCACTTGGCCCAATCTGGAAATTAATTTTCAACGAAACGGCAAAAACTCCGGCATTCAGCCACCACTTGCCCGGGTTAGCACATGGCGAGATAGCCGGTTTTTCCGCCGGAGGAGAAGCATTCCACGCACTCTTTCTTACTGACCCCGATGGGAGAGCGGAGCGGAAAGAATCCGCGGAAAGATTGAGGCAGGTGTTCAAGCGGCTCATGCCGGTCGAGGACATCATACTCCAGGGAAAGGACCCGTTTGAGAAGTTGTGGAAAAGCGTCATTCTCGCGCACTGGACGGGACTGTATATGGCAAAACAGAAAAAGGTAGACCCAATGACCTCGTCGCTCATTGCCCAGGTGGTGAAATGGCAGACACGCTAGCTTCAGGGGCTAGTGACCGCAAGGTCGTGTGGGTTCAAATCCCACCCTGGGCACTACAAAAATAAACACATGATACAAAAAACAAGGACACGAACGAGAACGAGAACGGTTCATTCAAGTAAAACGGCACCGCACGCGGCGCATCCGCGCACGGCGGCACACCGCATCGCAAAACCCGTAAAACGGAGCGAGACGGGCGACGTGGTACGCTTCATTCCCCTTGGGGGACTGGAAGAGGTTGGCCGCAACATGATGGCGCTTGAGTACAAGGACGAAATTATCGTCATTGACGCAGGCCTGCAGTTTCCCGAGGAAGAAACGCCGGGCATTGACTTCATTATCCCCAACACGACGTATCTTGAAGGAAAAAAAGCGAACATCAAAGGGCTTATCATCACGCACGGCCACTACGACCACATTGGCGCTCTGCCGTATGTTCTGGACAAGCTCGGAAATCCGCCAATTTTCACCTCCGAGTTTACAAAAGAAGTCATCAAAAAGCGTCAGGAGGAATTTCCACACGCACCGACGCCGATTTTCCACATCGTGAAAGCAGGCGAGTCGCGGGAACTTTCACCGCACATCACCGCACACTTCTTCGGTGTGACGCACAATATTCCCGATGGTATCGGCATTATGTTTGAAACGCCGGTCGGCACCATTGTACACCCGGGAGAGTTTAAATTTGACTACGATGCAGAAGGAAAACCGCGGGGATTGGAAATTTGGGAAGAATTAGGGAAGCGCGGCGTGCACACCCTGATGTTGGACAGCACGAATGCCGGCGTGCCGGGATTCTCCATGTCGGAGCGCGTCGTGGAGCAGGAAATTGAAAAGCTCCTGAAAGGAGCGCACGGGCGCGTCATTATCTCAACATTCGCCTCGCTCATTGACCGCTTTGCCGAGATTATAAAGATTGCGGAACGCCTGGGGAAAGTCGTCGCGCTTGCCGGCTATTCTCTGAAAACGAACTTTGAGATTGCAAAACGCCTGGGGTACGCAAAAGTTGACGCAAAAACCGTCGTACCAATTGAGGAGATAGGGAAACACCCCGACAACAAAGTCGTGATTCTTGCGACGGGCGCGCAGGGTGAAAAGAAAGCTGGACTCACGCGTATGGCAACCGGCGAGCATAAGCAGGTTCACTTTAAGCCGAGCGATACGGTCGTCTTGTCATCGTCAGTTGTTCCCGGCAATGAAGTGAGCGTGCAGAATCTGAAAGACACGATTGCCCGCCAAGGACCGGCAATTTACGACTACAAAATGCTTGACGTTCACTCCTCGGGTCACGCGCCGCAAGAAGACCTGAAAGCGGTTTTGAGGATGACGAACCCGAAGTTTTTCATTCCCATTCACGGCTACTTCTTTATGCGCCGCCAGAACGCCCAGCTTGCGCTGGACCTTGGCATGAAACCCGACAACATCACACTTGCCGACAACGGCAGGGTGGTTGAAATCAGAAAAGCATCTGTGAAAATGACCGACGAGGAAGTGCCGTCATCGTACGTCTTGGTGGATGGATTGGGAGTAGGGGATGTCGGCGAAGTGGTCTTGCGTGACCGGCGAGCTCTCGCAACGCACGGCATGGTTGTCGCCATCGTCGTTTTGGGCAGGCGGAGCGGCAAGGTCATGAAGAACCCTGACATTATCTCGCGCGGGTTCATCTACCTCCGCGAAAGCCAGGAGCTTTTGAACGAAGTGCGCCACCGCATTCGCGGCATTGTCGGACGCATTCCCAATGCGCCGATTGATGCGGATTACCTGAAAACCCTGATACGCGACCAGATTGCCGAATTTCTGTACAAGAAAACGCATCGCCGTCCGATGGTGCTTCCTGTTATCATAGAGATATGACGAAACCGGTTCTTGTTTCCGGTATCCAACCCTCGGGGCGCCTCCATATCGGGAATTTTGTGGGGGCCCTGAGGCATTTCAAAGAACTGCAGGACTCGGGTGATTACGAGTGCTTGTTCTTCGTCGCCGACTATCATTCCATAACCGAACCTTTCAGACCGGACATGAAAGGAAAAGAAGTGAAGGATGTTGTGCGGATGTTTCTTGCCGCCGGTCTTTCACCCCAAAAAAGCACCATCTTCGTTCAATCGCATATCTCCGCACACACGGAGCTTGCATGGATTTTTTCTACTCTGACCCCGTTCGGAGAGCTCTCGCGCATGACGCAGTTCAAAGAAAAATCAGTGCGTCAGCCGTCGGCAAATATAGGCCTCTTCACGTATCCCGTCCTCATGGCCGCCGACATTTTGCTCTACGATACGGCAGTCGTGCCGGTCGGGGACGACCAGCTCCAGCACCTTGAATTTACGCGCACTATCGCGCGGAAATTTAACGCAAAGTTCGGCAAGGTCTTTACCGAACCGAAACCGCTTATGACCGACATCCCGCGCCTTATGAGCTTGCATGACTCGGAAAAAAAGATGAGTAAATCAGTGCCGGCCGGATGTTTGTATCTGGATGACGCGCCGGACGATATACGAAAGAAGATTGCCTCGGCCGTAACCGATTCGGGAGGCAAGGTGCGTTACAGCATAAAAAAAGGAGGCGGCATTTCAAACCTGATGCGCATATACGGAGCATTTGCGGACCTCCCAATGAAAGATGTTGAGAAGGTGTTTGAGGGAAAAGGGTACAAGGAATTCAAATCAGCCCTCGCCGAGCTTTTGATTAAAAAACTCTCGCCGTTCAGGGAAGCGCGGTATTCCGATAAGGAACTTGAGAAAGTCATTGCACAGGGAGACAAAAAAGCCCGCGCTTTGGCGGACGTGAAACTGACGGAGGTTAAGAAAAAAATCGGCCTGACCCGATAACCCTTGATTAGAGCTTAGCTCTAATCAGACGCTTTGAGAGTAAGCGTAATCCGCTCCTCATCGGGCTTTATGTCTTTCACGACGAACGTGTAGCGCTTGCCTTTTTCCAGGCGCTTTTTCATTTCGTCCACGCCGCCGAAGTCAGTTACGTGTGCCTGTCCCTGCAAACCGCCGATATTTATAATGGCGCCGAAGGGCGTTAGGGCATACACCTCGCCTTGAACTTCACTGCCAACGGCATAGGCACTCGCGGCGTCCTTCCACGGGTTCTCTGCAAGCACCTTGAGAGAGAGTGATACTTTGCCGTCTTTAATATCAATGATTTGCGCCCGCACCGCGTCGTTCAAGTTCACGATTTCCTTGGGGTTCGTGACGGTGCGGTAGGCAAGCTCGGACACATGAATAAGCCCTTCAACTTCCGGGTTATCGGTAAACTTCACGAAAACGCCAAAGTCGGCGATGCCGGAAACGATGCCTTCTATGACTTGCCCGGCGCTGTATGCCTTGACGAGCTCTGCCGTATTCGCCTCGGCGGCGGCCCGTTCGGAAATGATGAGTTTCTCGGTACGGGGATTGCAGTCAATGATTTTAACCTTCAGCTCTTTCCCGATGAGTTCGGCGAGTTTTGCCTCAATCTTTCCCTTGTCGCTGTCTTCAACGCGAGGGTAATGCTCCGGCGAAAGCTGTGATGCGGGAAGGAACGCTTTGACCCCTTCCACGTCCGCAACAAGCCCGCCTTTATTTGCGGCGCTCGGCGCGACGGCAAAAACCTCTTCCTTGCCGAACAGCTCTTCCAGTTTGAGCCAGCTCTGCTGGCGCGCCGCGGCGGCAAGCGAAAGCTCCACGAAGCCGTCCTCGTTGTCTACCTCAACTACCTTCGCCTGAATATCGGTGCCCACTTCCGCTTTGCGGGCCACATCCCGCGCGTGCATAAGCTCGCCGCGGTAAATGACACCCGTTCCATACGTGCCCAAGTCAACGATGATGGTGCGCGGGTTTTTGGCGATGACGCGTCCCGCGACCAGGTCGCCCGCCTTTACAAACGTAAAGAGGTCCCCGTGGTCTTTTATGAAATTCGTAAATGCGTTTTGTTTGACCCGTACCATTGCTTCCCTAGCGTACCCGAAGGTAAATTGAAAATCAAGGCAATTCATCGTACGATAAGGGTATGATTGTAACGCGTCACGGTGAGGGATATTTCAAGCTCCAATCGGGAAAAACAACCATTCTCATTGACCCCACAGACAACCGCTCCATGAAAGGCGCGGCGGTCGCGCTTTTTACCGAAGAAGGCGGCGGGAATGCGGGAGGGGAAAGCGATGGAGCGTTTGTCATACGCCACGCGGGAGAGTACGGCGTTTCAGGCATTCATATAGAAGGGTGGCAGACGGACCCCGCCGACGCGCGTGCGTTTTTCACGGTAACCTGCGACGGCGTGACCTTTGGTGTATTCGGCGATATGCGCCGCGAGCCCGGGGCGGAACTTTTAGAACACGTGCAAAACATTGACGTGGCTCTCGCTCCGTCCCGCCGCGAAACGATTCACGACGTTGCGCATTTCTTAAGGCAGATTGAACCGAGCATTGTTATTCCCACTCACGGCGACGAGGGCGTTCTTATCAAGGAATTTGGCGGCGAGGCGAAGAAAGAAGAGAAGCTTGTTTTCAAAAAGAGCGACCTTGAAGAAGGTGCTATGAAAGTAGTGTGCCTGAAATAGGCGGAGTTTATGAACACGGCAAAATTCGTTCAATGGATAAAGCGGCTGCAGGGAGCTGACGAAAGAGTGAAGCGCCGGTGGCTCATTGCGGGCACCACGGCGGTTATGGTTGTTGTTATCGGGCTTTGGGTGGGGTACATGAACGCCGTCGTAAAGCCGCTCGCTTCACCGGCTGTGTCCGCTGACAAAGAAATCGTGTCCGCCGATAGACAGATAGGTGACACGGCTCCGGAGGAGCCGAAAGAAAACATCATTACCGCCTTTGTGCGGGGCGTGCGCGTTATTGCATTATGGATAGGGAGAAATGTGAGCTACGCCGCGCAAGGCGCGCAGAAAGTCATACAAAACCTAGGTCTTGGCGGCAAGGAATACACGCTTCAAAACTAACACTATGGCCGAAGAACCAATTCGCGAGATAACCGAGGAACTGCAGGAAGCGTATTTGGATTACGCGATGTCGGTCATCGTCGCGCGGGCGCTTCCCGACATCCGCGACGGCCTGAAGCCGGTCCAGCGGCGCATCCTATGGGCGATGTGGGACATGGGGCTCACGCCAAGTGCGAAGTTTGCAAAGTCCGCCCGCATCACCGGGGAAACCATGGGCAAGTATCATCCTCACGGCAACACGGCAATCTATGATGCCATGGTGAGGATGGTGCAGGATTTTTCTCTGAGATACCCCCTGGTAAAGGGCCAAGGAAATTTTGGCTCACGCGACGGGGATAGTGCCGGGGCCGAACGTTACACGGAAGCGAAACTTAACTCTCTTGCCGAAGAGATGCTTCGTGACATTGAAAAGAACACCGTTGACTGGCAATACAATTACGACAACACGCGAAAAGAGCCGACATACCTCCCCGCGGCTCTGCCGAATCTTTTGGTGAACGGAACCATGGGCATTGCGGTCGGTATGGCAACGTCCATTCCGCCGCACAACGTCAGTGAGGTTACGGACGCGCTCATCCACCTTGCCGACCACGAAGACGCAAGTGTGAAAGAAATCATGAAATTCCTGCCCGGGCCGGACTTTCCGACCGGGTGCGTGATGTACGACCGTGGCGACATTGAGCGGGCATATGCAACCGGGCGCGGCGCGGTCACGGTGCGCGCGGCAGTCACGGTGGAAGAAGAGAGCATCGTCATCACCGAGATTCCGTATCAGGTAGTGAAGTCGGTTCTCATAACGAAGATTGCCGAACTGGTGCAAGAGAAAAAGCTTGAGGGCATTAAGGATATCCGTGACGAATCGGACCGCGATGGTATGCGGATTGCAATAGACCTGAAATCAGGAGCCGTTCCACAGCGCATCCTGAACTACTTGTTCAAGCACACCGAGCTCCAGAAAAAGTTTTATTTCAACATGGTGGCGCTGAAAGACGGCCTCCAGCCGAGCATTGTGTCGCTGAAAGACATCTTGTCTGCGTTTCTCGCGCATCGCGAAAACGTCGTTCGCCGCCGCACAGAGTTTGACCTTGGCAAAGCGAAAGAGCGTGCGCATATCCTGGAAGGGCTCGTCAAAGCGCTTCTCGACATTGACGCGGTTATCGCGACGATAAAGAAATCCGATGACCGCGCCGACGCGCACAAGAACCTGGTCAAAAAGTTCGCGCTCACGCCGGTGCAGGCAGATGCGATTTTGGAAATGCGTCTGCAGACTCTTGCCTCGCTTGAGCGCCAGAAGATAGAAGATGAATTGAAGGAAAAGAAAAAACTCATCAAAGGGTTAGAAGCGATTTTGAAGAGCCGCGCGGGAATTATAAGCGTTTTGAAAGAAGAACTTATTGCCCTTAAGGAGAAGTACGGCGACCCGCGCCGCACGAGCATAACCGGAGAGATACTCGGCGAATTTAAGGAAGAGGATTTCGTGCAGGCGGAAGAAACAGTTATTCTTTTGACGAAAGACGGTTACGTGAAGCGCATGCCGCCGGGAAGCTTCCGAACGCAGGGGCGCGGCGGGCGAGGACTCCGGGCGGGGGCTTTGAAGGAAGATGATGCGGTGGAACAGCTCTTCGTTGCCAACACGCACGACGATCTTCTCTTCTTCTCGCATGGCGGAAAGATTTTCCGCACACGCGCATACGAAGTTCCTGCTTCAAGCCGCACGGCAAAAGGCAAGCTCGTGCAGTCGTTCCTTGAAATTCCGACGGAGGAGCGGATTACGGCCGTCGTTGCCGTCCCGCAAGGAACGAAGGCAGAAAGCGTTTACCTTACCATGGTGACCGAGAAGGGCTCCATAAAGCGGAGCGCCCTGTCGCAGTTCGAGCACGTCCGGCGGGGCGGCATTGCGGCAATTACCCTGAAGCGCGGGGATGCCCTGCGGTGGGTTCAGCTTTCCGACGGGCGCGGCGAGGTGATTTGTGCGACAAGCGGCGGGCGGGCAATTCGCTTCAAGGAAAGCGATGCCCGGCCGATGGGAAGAAATGCGGGCGGCGTGCAGGCGATGCGGCTGAAGGGCGATGACGTTATCGCCGGAGTTGGTATAATAAAGAAGAGCGAGGCGAAAGACGTGAATCTTCTCGTCGTCACCGAAAACGGATATGGAAAGCAAACGCCTTTGTCAAAGTACAAAATACAGCGGCGGGGCGGCAGCGGCATTCGCACGGCGCGAACGACGAAGAAGACAGGTTCCGTTGCGGCGGCCGGACTCATCTGGCCCGAAACGGACGCGGTCATCGCGTTTTCGGCAAAGGGACAGGTCATTAAATTAAGCCCGAAAGACATTCGCGTCGCCGGGAGAGACACGCAGGGAGTGCGCCTCATGCGCCTTGAGAAGGGAGACAAGGCAGTTGACGCGACATGCATATAGAGCAGACCATGGACACTAAAAAAATAACCATTATTATCGTCGCGATTCTGGGTGTCGGCGCGCTCATTGCAGGTTTTTTCGTGTACGGACTCTTTTTGCGCAAGCCCGAGACACCACCTGTAACGCTCACCATGTGGGCGCCGGAGCCAGAGAGTTATTACGCGGGCATGTTCACGCGTCTTAAGGAGGCGTATCCGTTCGTAACGATGACATATCGCGCCTTTACTGATGCGGCGCAGTACGAGCGCGCGCTGTTGGACGCGCTTGCCGCCGGGCAAGGTCCCGATATCTTTACGGTTGCGAACAATGACCTTCCCCGGAAACTCAACAAGCTCTTTCCGCTTCCGGCAACGATGTATACGGCGGAACGCCTGCAAGCGGAATTCCCCGATACGGTACTGCGCGATTTTACAAAAAACGGCACGATATACGCGCTCCCGCTGTACATTGACACGCTCGCCCTGGTTTATAATCGCGACCTTTTGAACGAAGAGGGTATCGCTATCCCTCCCTCGACATGGGAGGAGGTGCAGGACATGGCGGGGGAACTCGCAAAATATGATGATAACGGCCTCGTGCGTGCCGGGATTGCCTTGGGCGGTTCGCACAACATAGCGCACATGAAAGAAATCATATCTGCCTTGATGTTCCAAAACGGGGCGGAGATGGTGAACGAAGGATACTCTGACGCAAAATTCGCCTCACTGGAAGGAACTAACGCGTTTTCGTTTTATATGCAGTTCGCCCGTCCATCATCCGCCGCATATGCGTGGAACGACGCATTAGGTTTTTCACGGGATGTTTTTGCCGCCGGCCGGGCAGCTATGGTTATTGAAACCGCCGAAGGAAAGGAACTCATTGCGAGAAAATCACCGTTTTTGAACGCAGGCGTCGCCCCGCTCCCGCAGGTTGACGGGCAAAAGGCAACCTATGCGGTGTATCGCGGCCTTGCGGTTTCGCGCCAAAGCAAAAACTCCCGCACTGCATGGGGAGTAGTTCTCGCTTTTGCAACAAACCCCGCATATGCCGAAAGTTATCTCGAGGCAAGCGGCCG
>MFKH01000010.1:41397-45516 GCA_001779505.1 Candidatus Jorgensenbacteria bacterium GWA1_54_12
GAACAAATACCTTAACGACCCTGCATTTGGCGTTTTTGCTAGGCAAGCGCTTATCGGCCGCGCGTGGGCGGAGCCGGACCCGGAGCGGGTAACGGAAATATTTGCCGACATGGCGGGGAAGGGGCTTATCGGTGCAGACGCCTTTGCAACCCTGAAAGCTGCACAGGACGCGGTCACGAGCTTAATGCAAACGAGATAATTAGTAACTGGTAACTAGTAACTGGTAATCGGTAAGAAGCTTTCATGAAATATATACTACTGCTACTTGTTATGCCCATGCTCGTCATTGCACCGCTTGTCGCACAGGCGCAGTGGAGCATCTGGGAAGGGGCGGATGGGCAAAACAAAGTAATCTGCAACCAAAGCGGTGAGGGCCCGTGTACGTTCTGTGATTTTGTGAAAGTTGCCGCGAACACCGTGGGGGTTCTGCGAAATCTCGCATTTGGTGTTGCAGTTATAGCGATTATTGCCGGCGCAATTCTGATGATCATCTCAGCCGGCAACCCGGGAAGGTTTAATACCGGCAAGAGTTTTATTATAAATGCTATAATAGGAGTGGTTATCGCGCTTATGGCGTGGATTATTATCGGTACAGTGCTCCATCTTCTTACCAGGAATCCGAATCTGCCATGGAACGAAATAATATGCTAAGGAAAATATTCATTATAAGCGCAGTTCTTAGTATGGCAGTGCTGGGGAGCGTGGCATGGGCAATTGAAGGAACCGGCACGGACGTTACGCTTCCCAACCCTCTCGGAACAACAGAGACCGTCGGCGGCGTTATAGGCAATATTATCGGCGCCCTTCAACTTATAAGCGCTCCTCTCGTAGCGCTTATGGTGCTTGTTGGCGGATATCAAATGCTTTTTTCGGGCGGGAACCCGGAGAAATTCAAAATGGGGAAGAAGATTATACTATATGCAGTTATCGGATATGCCATATTGCTTATAGCAGGAGGGGTAGACAATATTATCACCGAGCTTCTCGAGTAGCGGGATGGAAAGAAGCAGTGTGGCGTTATATAATGCAAAGAATTGGGAAAGGTCGCGGTAAAAACAAAAATAGCAAAAATGATGAAAAACAGCATTAAGATTGCGCTGTCACTGTTGCCGATTGTGTCGCTTGTAATAATGCCCATGGTGGCGGTTGCACAGGTGCCGGACGACCCCTTTGCGGGCTCCGATGCCCCTATTCAAGAAATCTCGGATGTCAACGCAGTCATCGAGACGATATATAACTGGGTTGTTGGCGTATTCTGGGTGGTTTCTGCCGGATTTCTGATATGGGCCGCGATGCTCTACGCGACGGCGAGAGGGGGCGAGGAGCAGGTCAAGAAAGCGAAGAATGTACTCATTTACGCGCTTGTTGGTATCGCGGTTGCGGTAGCCGCAACCGGCATGAGGTCGTTTATTACCAACCTGCTTAGCGGCGGTGCCGCGTAATTATAGGTACAATCTCAATACAATGAGAAAGACGAGAACCATTATCACGCTCTTCCTGTTACTGACTCCGGTAATGCTCGTAGCCGTGCCCGCGGTAGCGGAGGGAGATGGGCCCGTCAGTAGCATTGAAGACGTTAACAGGGTCGTCAACAAAGTGTACAACTGGGTTGCTGGTGCGTTTTGGGCAGTCGCCGCCGGATTCCTGATATGGGCCGCGATGCTCTACGCGACGGCGAGAGGGAACCAGGAGCAGGTCAAGAAAGCGAAGAATGTACTCATTTATGTTGTCGTCGCTATTGTGATTGGGATTGTTGCAACCGGCGTGAAAGGTCTTATAGAAAGCATACTTAGTTAGTTACTGCAGTCGAAAAAAAGACCGCCCGAGAGACCTATTGGTCTCCGGGCGGTTTCGCTTTCAAGGTACTTTTGATGCGGATACGGAGCGATGTTCATTGATGTGCCCACGTGGAAATCCACGTGGCATTGCCCGCTACCGGGCTTTGAATTCTCAACTTGTCAGCTTTGTCCAAGCGGACGGTACTCAACTTGTCTGCATACTCGTGGACTGTCCGCCCGTCGTTCAGGGCAAGGATATGCTCCTTCGTCGGGCGCATGTCGAAAGCAGTGCCCAAGTGGAAATCAATCCATCCGCTCGTTCCCGGCTCGTTGAAGACGATGAGGTAGAGGTGGTTTGGTTCAATCTCCAGCTCGGTGAAGGAATTGTAGAGGAAGGTTATCACGCTTCCTGTTGCGTTCTCAAGCCCTGCCATTCTCGCCTGCGTATTCGCTTGGGTTGTTGGTGTCGCTTCATGTCTCCCTTGCACGCTGGGAGCGAAGGAGAGAACAAGAAGAGCGATGAGAATCGCGAGATAGAGATTCCGCGCAGATGGCGGAATTGTTACCCGTGCCTTCTTGGTGTCGGGTTTCTTTTCCTCCACCTTTCGTGCGGGGGGTCTCCGTCTCCTTTCTTCGCCACTCTCTTCCTCGTCATCCCCTATGTCCTTTGTCTTACTTGCCTTCCGTGCGCTCATTGTGCGCCCCCTCTGCCGAGAAATTCTCTGGCGGCTGCGAAGACCTCGGGCGGAATGTCGAGAGTATTGATGTTCCGTGTCGCTTTCCCGCGCTCCACCTGAACCATATCAATGATTCGGCTAAGCATGCGCTCGCTGATCTGGAGATTAGGGAATTTCTTCGCGAGTCGGTCCCCGAGATCTTCAATACGATCCATCACGCGACGAAGTTCGCGCTTCTCTCCATCACCCTCTTCTCGTTCACGGGCGGCAGCGTCGGCGGCCTTCTTCACATCTCCCATAACTTCCACATCAGTGATGTTGAGACGCTCCAGGCGTATGCCGATGTCGGGGATCTCGATTTTGCCGCTCCCAGCGCGAAGGTCTTGAATCTTCTTCCTGCGGGCTTCCACGGCGTCTGCTATCTCCTTCTTTGTCGTGTCGGAGAGTCCCTTCTCAACAACCTCCCTAACCCTTGCCCAGTCATCCTCCGCCCACGGCTTCTCGTTTCTTGCGAGACTGTCGTGTGACGGCCTGGGCTTGGAGAAAAAGAGAAGCAGAATGTGCGTAGGAACCCCTTGCGCCGTCTCGGGAATGCCGGGAATGGTACTGCCGTTTCCGGCAATCCGTTTGGCAAGAACACTTGCCATCTCGAGTTTTCCCCGGTAGAGTTCGCGCCAGTCCATAGGTCCTTCATGCGTGCCCTCTACCCATTCGCGGATTCGTTCCTCAACATGGCCTTCAAAGATGGATCTAACCCCATTCTCGCCGCCGCTATTGAGATACTGTATAAGTCCCTCGGAAAGCGGGCGGACCGTGAGTGAAACCACTACCTTGACAGGTGCCCTGTCTGGCGTGCGCGTTGTCACCGAAACTTCGAAATTGACTCGCTTCACGCCGACGGGAACGTACCAAAGGAAAAACGGGCGAAGGAAGAAAAAGTGCCACCCTTCATCGGCATAGAACGGAAGACGCCGACCGAAAAGAGTAACAACCCCCTTTTCCGGAGGGTCATTCTCAATCCGGTACATGCCGTGAAGAATCGGACCACAGATGAGGAGTGCCCAGAAAATGCCTCGGGCGACGCCCCACTCCATGCTCGTAAGGTATCCGACGACTGCAGCGATGCCGATGATGGCAGCCGCAATAATCGAACTGCGGAATTTCTTCATGTGCTACCCCTTTCATTGCGACCGTATCATGCGTATAAAGGCCCAACGGACCTTGTCGAGTTTCTGACTAAAAAATAGCACAAATTGCCCAAAAAGTCAAATCACTGTTCGCATTGTTCGGTTTCCGAAACCGAATATTTGATGTCTGACACCAGTCATTACATAATTGTCTCGGGCGCCCTCGTGGCGGAATGGCAGACGCGCCAGCTTTAGGAGCTGGTCCCGAAAGGGGTAGAGGTTCAAATCCTCTCGAGGGCACGGTATAATAGGGGACGTTGCGGGTGTGGTTTAGTGGCAGGACGCGTCCTTGCCAAGGACGAGGCAGGAGTTCGATTCTCCTCACCCGCACAAGAGAGGAGCAAGGTATGAATTCGTGCTACACTCTATGTATGCCGGAAGAAATTCGTTGGCACGGAAATGAAAACCGCGGCGCGCGCAAGGACGTTTTATGGCAGGCCGGCGCCGTAGGGCTTGCCCTCATACTGCTTACTATCG
>MFKH01000010.1:45522-45991 GCA_001779505.1 Candidatus Jorgensenbacteria bacterium GWA1_54_12
TTCAGCGCAACTTTTTCTTCGCCATTTTTGTCGTTCTTGCCGCGGCACTTATGATTGCACGGAGCCGCCGCAAGCCGGAGACGCTTGAATTTTCCGTAACCGACAAGGGGATTGGTATTGGCAAAAGCCAGTTTTACCCGTACGATAATCTGGAGTGGTTCGCGGCGAGAGAACGAGGAGAAAAAGAAGGGGAACTTGTTGTGAAGCGCAACACCACGTTCAGTCCTTATGTAAAAATCCCCGTTGAGCGTGAACGTTTAGAAGCCGTGAAAACACTTGTCAGAGAACATCTTGAGGAAGGGGAATACGAACCATCGCTTCTTGATGTTATCCTGGAAAAGCTCGGGTTGTAAGAGGCCCTCGTAGTTCAACGGATAGAACGCGAGATTGCGGATCTCGTAATCGAGGTTCGATTCCTCGCGGGGGCACAAAAAGAAGGAGCCGCTCATGTTGAGCGGCTCTTTTTTCA
>MFKH01000010.1:46063-46410 GCA_001779505.1 Candidatus Jorgensenbacteria bacterium GWA1_54_12
AGACCCGATGAATATCGGGTCTTTTGCATGCTGGGCGTTGTCTTAGGAGGGGTAGGGGTTACCACGGCAGGCGAAAACTCGAACCCTACCGGAGGGGCGGCCTCACGGAATCCACCTAGCGCCGGAGGCTGGCCTTCGCGTTTTCGGGACTTGGGGTCTCCAACAAGCGGGCGCCCTGGTGATCGGAGTCCCAGGCCAAGGTGGGCTTGCGCCGGAAGCCAGAAGGATGTGAAGGGATAACAAGAGCCCGACGGACACTGGCACCAATGGGAAGGCCCTGGGTGAAACCCAGGGCCAGAGAGCGCGGCACACCCTCCCGCACGGGGACCGGTTGTCGAAGGCCATCC
>MFKH01000010.1:46475-46799 GCA_001779505.1 Candidatus Jorgensenbacteria bacterium GWA1_54_12
TGCTAGTGTCTCGTTCGACGAACAAGCGTCAGCCAATGACAACCATGCTCATCTGCGAGATCACCATGGACCGGCTCTATCGATAACTGCTCGCGCGGCGACCAGCCCAACAGACGCGGAGGGGGGCATCCCGTATGGCGAGAACGCCGTACCAGAATATGTCTGCCGGCACTGTCGACCGACGCAGAGACCAGCTTGTCGGTCCCCCCAAGGGTGAACAGCCCGGCGGCCAACTCCACCATGATGTACCACACGATCTCCACCGCCTTGGCGAGATCTCCACGCTGCTTCAGATCGCCTTGGACGTTTTCGATCCAGTCGAAG
>MFKH01000010.1:46810-47105 GCA_001779505.1 Candidatus Jorgensenbacteria bacterium GWA1_54_12
GGGATACATTATCTCCGACCGTGCGAAGCTCTGGTCGATATCAGCGTGCCAGAATGGCGGCGTGCCAGATCCTTCGAAGTACTCACCCTTCATGTCGTACAAGTTGGCCAGCGCCATCTCTTTCGGTGGTCCAGGTATCAGCACATCGTGACCCCGCCAGGGCCTTGGTACATGAGTGGCTGGGAACTGTACTGTTAGCGATTGACGCAACTTCTTGTCGTAGGGGAAACCACGTCGCACCAGTCGATCCGGTGTAGCCACAGAGAGAGCGAAGACTCTCGGATCGCCTCCCTCG
>MFKH01000010.1:47144-47487 GCA_001779505.1 Candidatus Jorgensenbacteria bacterium GWA1_54_12
AGCATTCTGTAACCTCCTCTCCTGTCAGTCTTCGTTCCTTGAACGCCAGAGTGAGAGGGACACTCCTGTAAGTGAGAGTCGAGCCCAGGTTCGCGGCTTCACGTTCAGCTACCGGAGCGGTCAGGGGGCACCGATGGACCGTGGGCATACGCAGAGACAGCGAATGGAACCAGGAGCTGGCAGGAAAGGAGGTACTTATTGACTGGGAACTATCCCAAAGCGTCCCACGCGAACCATGTTTCTGTCAAGTAATTGGCCGCGCTACTTTCCCAAAGGGCCCTGTCGGCATCTCGACAACATTCAGCGCGGCGAAGACCGTTCCCCTGATTACTGCTTGACCCCG
>MFKH01000010.1:47554-57800 GCA_001779505.1 Candidatus Jorgensenbacteria bacterium GWA1_54_12
CTATCGGGACAAACGTATCAAGGTCGCCGTTTGTAACTGCCATACGAAGTGTGAACAATCTCGAAACGCCTCCATCCCCCGACGATTCCAAGGAACGGAGGCTCGAATTCATCAACGCGTTGCAGGAAGAGCTTCTCTCCTTGGTCAAGAATGAAGAAATCTCCGTGGGGGAAGCACTGGGGGTGATGAGGAGAGGTACCGCTGTTGAGGTCGGCTTCTCGGAGGACCCCAAGCGCGATGCCGCGGAGTTCGCAAGAGCCGGCGCTGAGGGCCGGGAACGACCGGAGTCGGAGGGTGCAGCTGACGCAGAAGGGAACGCCTGATTGGGGTCCTCTCTCTTGCTCTTCCCGCCACCTTCCGCCCTCTTGTGCATGCATCCACTCGAGCTATTCTGAAGGGTTTCCTCCATAGGAGGATCCTTCTCCGAAGGACGAGGTCTTGTTCGTTTCGGGGCACAAAAAGAAGGAGCCGCTCATGTTGAGCGGCTCTTTTTTCACCATTTTCACCTTATCAAACACCTCACCATAAGGAACCGGTCGGATTGGCCACTGTCTCCTGGGTCCCGGGCGCAACCTACCTTGATTGCGCCCGTAGAAGCGTTGGGCGCGCGCCACACGCGGATCGGTCTTCCTCCGTTACCCCGCGAAGAAGTGACAATGACATTGTCGGGAACGGCTAACCGCATCGCCGTCATGACGATGAAGTACCACGCCACCTCTGCGGCATTTGCGAGATGCCTGCCGTTAGGAAAGCTCATCTTGTCGCTGAAGGCGAGCCACCACGGGTAGGCCTCGTCAAGCGCGAAGTGTTCGTCGCTCTCGTGAGGATTGGAGAAGTGCTCACGATATATCTTCCAGAGCTGGTTGAACGTCATGATCCATGGCGGTCCGGGAATAATCGTGAAGCGGTTCTCGGCGCACCAAGACAAATCCTCAACCGAGGGCAGGTCCATGGGACGAGGCATGGTGTCCGCGGGAACCTTCAGTTCCTTGTAAGGGAAGCCGAGCCTAACCAGATTTTCCCTGGTAACGAGATGACAATGAGGGTCCAGCCCGTTCTTCCGGAATGTCCTGCGGGCGATCCGGTACATACGGGAAGCGCTTTTGAGAATCACATTACCTCCTCCTCCCGAAATTAAGCCCCGCGCATGCGCGGGGCTTTTTCAGTAAGACAAATGTACGGAGACAAAACCCTTGACGTCGGCTTCCTGCTCCTCCAAGAAGTCGGGTATCTTTCCGGCGACCTCGCGTCGAAAGGTATACCCGGAGCCGTAAACGAACTTGACGCCGAGTGTGAGCCACGGAACAGAGAATACCGCGACGGAATCCTCCGTCCAGAATCCGCGTTTTGCCGGATTGTAGTACACGCTGGCCCTTACCCCGATGTCCCCCCCAAAGAAGGTGGTGCTCCAGCTGGCGCTCACGTCTGACACTCCCGTCGGCAAGGCATATTCGTAGCCGAGAGAGAATCGGTGATTGCCGAGTCCGACATATTCCTCCGCGCCCACTGTCGGTCCGAAGAGCGTGAGGTAACTCGTGAACTCGGGCCAGTAGATGCGTGCGTTCCCGACATTGAGCGCAAGCGGCCGTGCCAGCTTGTCGCCGGTCATGTAGTAGTCCGCGAGCGCGATGAGGAGAGACAGCGAACTTCCGGAAACGAGTCGGGGAAGTTGTGCGAACGTCCCGACTACCATTGGGTCTGCCTCTACACCAAGCTTGGCAAGCTGTTCCACGTACTGTGCAATGTCACCGCCTTCAGTGAGCGGGTAGCTCATTGTCGCGTATACATTGACGAAGTACGTCATCGCGTCCAGGAAAGAGACACCACGTTCCATGAGACGTTTCGCAAGCTCGCTTGTGTAGTACTGTTGCGCGTTGATTCCCGCAGCAGAAGCAATTGCCCGCAGTTCCACGCCTCTTGGGTTTTCCAAGAGCTTGCGTGCCTTGCCAGCCGAAACATACGCTATGTACTCCACTCCAGAGCCGAACCAGTTGCTAAACCGCGTTGCGAACACGTTCAAGGGGTTGGCCGTGAGCGTTACTCCGAGTTCGGGAGAGAAGATTTCGAACTCCCTCAACCCCGCACGAGACAAGGCCTGGAAATGGGAATACTCGTGGGCTGTTCCCCGAAGAGGATACTCCAAGTAGAAAAGCGCAGTGCCGGCAAGTGCCGAGCGAATGATGCGTCCCCACACATTTTGTTCCGACGGATTCCTGCCGACAATGAGGTCGGCGCCGAAGTGGAACACCTCCACTGCATCCAGGTAGTAGCCGGCGATGCTGTCGATGTCCAGAATTTCCGGATGAATCGCGCTCTGCCACAGCTGGAATTGGATGTGTGGGCTTACCCCAAGTTTGTCGCTCTCTTCGCCGAAAGCTCCGACCGAGAGAACCTGAAAAACGACGAGAACGAAGAAGAATTTCATCGTCTAGCCTCCTTATAGTCAAATGTGAAATATCTGCCCATATACTACCATTCTCGTGCGATATAGTCAACCTGTCTTCACAACTGGGAAAAATGAAGGTAAGGTAGAAAAGGAGCACCCATAGCTCAGTGGTAGAGCGCTTGCATGACACGCAAGAGGTCCGAGGTTCGATCCCTCGTGGGCGCACAACCTGCTTTGCAGGCAGGCAAGGGGCCCATAGCTCAGTTGGCTAGAGCGCATGCATGGCATGCATGAGGTCGCGGGTTCGAATCCCGCTGGGTCCACTGGAGGGGTCGGATAACGGCTATTCCACCGCTCTTGAAAAGCGGCGCTCGCAAGGGCATGTGAGTTCGAATCTCACCCCCTCCGCCTTCATCACTAAAAGACCTATGATCGAATTTTTCTTAATTTTCGCTTTCTCGTTATTCCTAGTTGTTAAGGGGGCAACACTCGCAACAAAGTACTCCGCCAAACTCGCGGAGAGTTTCCATGTTTCAAAATATATTGTTGGTTTTATCGTGGTTACTTTCGTTTCAATTTTGCCCGAAACACTCATATCCATAAGTTCGGCAATCAAAGGAATCCCCGAGTTCGGTCTCGGCACTTTATTCGGCTCAAATGTCGCCGATCTGACACTTATTTTCGCGATTTTAATAATATATGCCGGGCGTGGAATAAAAATAAAAAGTAGGGTATTGAAAGATGTCGGTCTCTACCCGTCCTTTCTCCTATTGCCGCTCCTCTTCGGATTGAACGGCCACTACTCAAGGATTGAAGGAGCCGCTCTCATTATTTCCGGAGCCATTTTTTACTACATGGTTTTTAAAAACGGCGCGGGAATATCTGCTAAATTGCACAATGGGGGCGACAAATACAAAAATCTTTTCTTTCTGTTTTTTGCCATGGCTCTTTTGCTGGTTGGCTCGCATCTTACGGTAACGTCGGCGACCGTGTTGGCCAATGCGTTGAATATAGCCCCGATTCTCGTTGGTATGCTTGTTGTTAGTCTAGGAACGACAATGCCGGAATTGTTTTACTCTCTTAAGTCGGTAAAGAAAACAGATGATGAGCTGGCGATTGGCGATATTTTAGGGACGGTCTTGGCGGACGCAACTATTGTCGTCGGCATTCTCGCCTTCATTAATCCTTTTTCTTTTCCGATAGGAATTGTCTACGTCACAGGGGCATTCATGATAGTCGCTTCGCTTGTATTGCTGAAGTTTATGCATTCGGGGCGGGTGATTACGAAAAAGGAAGGATACATGCTTCTGGCTTTCTGGGTGGTCTATGTTGTTGTGGAACTCTTAGCGAACGGGTAATCGGGTGAAGACAAGTATGAAAACGCTCAAAGTAAGAAACAAAAACGCGATGGTGGAGCTCCTGCAGAGCGGCGCCAACTTTGAAAAAATCTCAATAGTTGCCGACCTGGAGCAAGACAGCTTAACAAAAGAGATTATCTCACTCGCAAAAGGGAGGGGGATACGGGTTGAAACATCGACCCAGCGAAAGATGGCAAAGCGGAGGAGCGGAGAGACCCAAGAAGTATTGGTGGGCTTCCTTATCCCGGAAAACATACGTAAACTCAAAGACCTTCTGGATGAAATGTATCAGAAGAACGAAAATCCGTTTTTCCTCCTCGTGAACAGAGTTGATTTTGAGAGCAATATCGGGGTGATTGCGCGGACGGCTTTTGCGGCGGGCGTAAACGGTTTGATTTTTCAGGGCGACGAAGACAGATTTCTCAACGAAGAAACCATTCATTTTTCCATCGGGGCGATTGCGCGGATTCCTTTGGTCAAGATGGGCATCTTTGAAGCAATAAAAGAGCTTCAGAAGAGCGGCATCAAAACATTCTGCCTTCAGATGGGGAGCGGTGCGTATTTCAAGGAAGACCTTTCGGGGCCGGCGGCGTTTGTGCTGGGGGCGGAGAGAAAAGGCGTATCAAACGAGGTATCAGAGAGATGTGGCAAGACGCTCTCCATTCCCATGCGGCAAGGAATTGATTCAATCAATGTCGGGGTGAGTGCAGGAATAGTCCTGTATGAGAAAGTGCGTCAAGACAAGGTGAATAAAGCCCCGCGTTAGCGAACATGGTATAATGTTCGCTATGAAAAAAGCGTTATTGTATACGTTCGTTCTATGCTCCGTGCTCGCGGTGAGCTTGCCGAGTTTGCTTACAGCCTCGGCTGCTTATATCGGGAAAGGTGAAAATTACGGCCTGCCCGGGGGCCGGGTTATCAACGACAATCTCTACGCCGCAGGCGGGAATGTTTCCATCATGGGCAATGTGACGGAAGACCTTATCGCCTTGGGCGGCACCATCATGGTGTCGGGCGACATCGCGAAAGACGCGGTGTTGGGCGCAGGGAACGTAATCGTTCAAGGAAATGTTGGCGATGACGTGCGTGCCGCAGGAGGAACAGTCGTTCTCCTTGGTGAGGTGGGCGGCGAAGCGATTGCAGCGGGCGGTCAAGTAACGCTTTCGGAAAGTGCCGTGATTGCGGGAGAATTCATTGCCGCGGGGAAAATGATAAGCATTGATGGAAAAGTTAAAGGAGGCGTGAACGTGCGGGGATGGAGCGTTACGGTAAACGGAGAAATCAGCGGCCCGGCAAGAATTTATGCGGAGAAGGTTGTTATCGGCGAATCGGCCGTTCTGCGGGGCGGTTTGATATACGACGCTCCTCGTCCGGCGGAGATAGAGGAAGGAGCAGACATACAAGGGGACGTCGTTTTCAATGAAGTTAAGTCAAAGGCAGGCATAGGAATTGGAAAGAGGGCGTGGCTCGTCGGTCTCTCGGCCTTGTGGTTTGCCAAAATGGCGATGTCTCTTGCACTTGCACTCGTCCTTTTTGCGCTTTTCAGGAAACAGGCGACGATGCTTGCCGTGTCCGGCTTGAAGGACTATGGCAGAAACGTGCTTCGGGGATTTGCTCTTGCCGTGCTTCTGCCGGTCGGGGCAGGCATTCTCTTCGTTACATTTCTCGGAATTCCCCTGGGAGTCATCGTTACGCTTATAACTGTTCTTAGCTTCATATGTGCAAGTGCGCTTGCAGGCATGATGCTCGGTTCGCTCATTGTAAAGCTTGTGAAGAAAGCGGCGGCGTACGAGCTTGGGTGGGGGAGCGTTATCTTGGGAACTATGCTCATGTGCTTTATATGGCTTATTCCCTTCGTCGGCTGTTTCATCAGCTTTGCGTTTATACTCGCGGCACTTGGGACGATACTCGCGTTCGGTTATAAGAAGTGCAAGGACGGCAAATGACGGTTCCCTACGCACTCATCTTCACGATTGCCGCGCTTGGGATAAGCGAGACGGCGTATCTCGTGAAAAAGCGCCGTCTCGCGGAGAAACCAGTATGTCTCATCGGCGAGGATTGCGGAGTGGTTTTGACAAGTAAGTGGAGCAAGATGTTCGGTATACCGAACGACATTCTCGGATTTGTCTTCTATGTTTCCATAGCCATTGTCACGGCGTTTCTCGTCATCGGCATAGAACCCCTCGCGGTCTGGGACAGGATAATGAAAATCATGATAGCCTTCGGCGCAGGGCTTTCGGTATTCTTCACCTATCTTCAGTGGCGCGTTATCAAGGCGTGGTGCCTGTGGTGCCTTATGTCTGCCGTGACGACATGGCTCATGGGCGCGATACTCCTCATAAGCGGCATACGGTAAAATGAGCAAATCCTCTTTTCACCTCGTGCGCGTCGGCATTGCCATCACATTTTTATGGATAGGCATCTTAATCGTAAAACAGCCCGAAGCATGGGGAGGATACCTGCGGCCGTGGGCAGTGAGGTTATTACCCGTCCCTCTGGAGCAAGTGATGCTCGGGACGGCGATTATTGATATCATTATTGGCGCGCTTCTTCTCGTTGACCGGCTGACGCACATTGCCGCATTCGTCGGAGCTCTGCATCTTGTGATTATTCTCATTACAAGCGGAATAACGGATATCACGGTGCGCGATGTGGGGCTTCTTGCGGCGTCGCTTGCCGTCATGATTGATTCACTGCCAAAGGCCAAGGTCGACTCAAAAAAACAATAAACACATTATTTCACATGAATAAAGTTGTTGGCATCATTATTGCCGTCGTGGTTGTTCTCGTGGGAGGATACTTCCTTCTCAAAGATTCGATTCAGCTCCCGGCATTGGGTTTGCCGGAAGAGTCGCCGGAAATGACGGGAGAGACCGTGGTAACCTATATGGACACGGGATATGCGCCGTCGCCGCTAACGATTGCGGTGGGTGAAACCGTCACGTTCAGAAATGAAAGTTCCGAAGCGATGTGGACGGCGTCCGCGATGCACCCGACGCACACGGTTTACAGCGGCACCGCGCTTGAAGAGCACTGCCCAGACATCGCGGGCGACGCATTTGACGCGTGTACCGGTATACAGCCGGGCGACGAGTGGTCATTCACGTTCATGAAAGAAGGAACGTGGAATTACCACAACCACCTGAACGCCTCGCACTTCGGCTCAATCGTGGTCACAGCCGAGTAAAATATAGGGTTTACGAAACCTTGTATTAACGAAAAAGCCCCGCAGCGATGCGGGGCAAGTGTTTTTCCGGCGGAGGAGGTGGGATTCGAACCCACGGCCCGCTTTTGGCAGGCACAGGTTAGCAACCTGCTACTTTGGACCACTCAGTCACTCCTCCTTGCTTACCGCGTAAACGCCTGCGCGGCTTGCTTTTTATACCATGCCGTTCCCATAATACAATCTGTATGCAAAAGCGTCCACCAATTATTGCAGTCCTGGGGCATATTGACCACGGGAAGACCACTCTCCTTGATTACGTGAGGAAAACGAATCTCGCCGCGCGGGAAGCAGGAGGCATTACCCAGTCAATCGGCGCATACGAGATAGAGCATCACGGAACCCCTATGACTTTTATAGATACGCCCGGACACGAGGCGTTTTCTGTCATGCGCGCCCGCGGTGCACGGGTTGCCGACATTGCTGTTCTTGTTGTCGCGGCAGATGACGGTGTGAAGCCGCAAACCGAAGATGCGCTCCGCCACATCCAGGCGGCCGGTATCCCGTACATCGTTGCCGTAAACAAAGTTGACCTCGCGACGGCGAACGTGGAAAAAACAAAGCAGGACCTCATGAAAATCGGCGTGTACCTTGAGGGAATGGGTGGTAACGTTTCTTACCAGCTTATCTCCGCAAAGCGCGGCGACGGCATTGCGGAACTTTTGGACCTCATTGCTCTTGCGGCTGAAGTTGAAGAACTCTCCGCCGACCCCAAGAAACCCGCCGAAGGAGTCGTTTTAACGAGTGTTTCCGACCCGCGCCGCGGCGTTGTTATGGGCGTCGTGGTGAAAGATGGAACGCTCCAAAAAGGTGATGCGCTGTATACGCCGAGCGCGTCGGGCAAGGTGCGAATGATGTGGGGGAGCGACGGAAAAATAACGGCCGCAGCGGGTCCCGGCCAGCCGGCACTCGTTTTCGGCATGAGTTCCTTGCCGCAGGCAGGGGAGTCATGGAGCACAATAGAAGCGCCACTGGCTGTGGAAAAGGAAGAGGGGGAACAACTTCTTCCTCCCCGCAAGGATGCGGTAAACGTGATTCTCAAGGCGGGAGAAGCCGGTTCCCTTGAGGCATTGGAATCGTTTGTGAGGAAGATAGGGAAAGAGGATATTTCCGTTCTTGCCGCACGCGTCGGCGATATTTACGAAAGCGACGTGAAGGATGCGACAACATCCCACGCCATCATTGTCGGCTTCAGCGTCAAAACGGACCGGGGAGCCCTGAATCTTGCGGATGCGCGGCACGTTACGGTTCTTGAAGCGCCGATTATCTACAAGCTCGGCGACCTGCTCGAGGAATACCTCGCCACGCTTCGCCGGAAAGAGGAACGGGTTGTTATCGTGAAGGCAATATTCGGAACGAAAGATGGAAAGCAAATCGTCGGTGGCGACGTAAAAGGATTTGTGCGGAATCAGGAAGCGTTTACCATTATGGACGGCGAGCGTGAGATTGGCTCAGGGAAAATTGTGAACTTGCAGTCGGAACGAAAGGACATGGAAGAAGTGCAGGAAGGAAAAGAAGCAGGCCTTATGGCCGACACAAAAGAGCTTATAAAAGTGGGTCATCGCTTGGTTTTTGCGTAGGGGCGCGATACACTAGGGGAAATACGGCCAGGTGGCGAAGGGGTAACGCGATGGTCTGCAAAACCATTATGCAGGGGTTCGACTCCCCTCCTGGCCTCAGGGGCGAATTTTTTCAGCGCCTCACAGCGCCCGGGTGCTGGAACTGGTATACAGGGAAGGCTTAAAACTTTCTGGAGCAATCCATGTGGGTTCGACTCCCACCCCGGGCACAGCACTATATCAGCCGTTTTCTTTTGAACCTGAACCTGATAACATATTTTGTATCTAACGGCCCTATCGTCTAAAGGCTAGGACGCCACCCTTTCACGGTGGAAATCGGGGTCCGATTCCCCGTGGGGTCACAAAAAAATGAAAAGTTTTTCACAAAACATTACAGGCGTCATCATTTTCTTTCTCCTCATCACGCTTGTTTTTAGCGTTCTCCCGGGGCTTATCGGCGAGACGCCCGACACGTTGAGCTTGAGCGACGTGGCGCGAAAAATTCAGGCGGGCGAGGTAACAACCCTCGTCGTTTCAGGAAACGAGGTTAGCCTTACACTGAAGGACGGGACGGAGGCAATCTCGCAGAAGGAGCCCGACTCAAGCATCACGGAAACATTGAAAAACTACGGCGTTACGCCGGAAGCTCTGCAAGCGGTTGAGGTGAAAGTGGAGCGTGAGGGAGGGGCGCGGTATTGGCTTGGCATTCTCATTCCCACCATTCTTCCTCTTATTGTCATCGGATTCTTTTTCTGGTGGATGTTCCGCCGCGCGCGCGGCGGCATGGAGCGCGCATTCACGTTCGGCAAGGCAAATCTCCGCCTGTGGAATCCGCGCGACAAAGCAAAAACCACATTCGGTGACGTTGCCGGCGTGGAGGGGTCAAAAGAGGAGTTGGAGGAAGTAGTTGAGTTCCTGAAAAACCCGAAGAAATTCTTAGAAATCGGGGCGCGCATCCCGCGCGGCGTGCTTCTCGTCGGGGCGCCCGGGACAGGGAAAACGCTCCTTGCCCGCGCGGTGGCGGGAGAAAGTAATGTGCCGTTCTTTCATATCTCCGCGTCAGAATTCGTAGAGATGTTCGTTGGCGTCGGTGCTTCGCGGGTGCGCGATGTTTTTCAAACGGCAAAGCGCGCCGCTCCCGCCATTATCTTCATTGATGAGATTGATGCCGTGGGGCGCCAGCGCGGCGCGGGCTTGGGCGGCGGGCACGACGAGCGCGAGCAAACCTTAAACCAGATATTGGTTGAAATGGACGGCTTTGAGCGTGACACGAAAGTCATCGTCGTCGCGGCGACGAATCGCCCCGACATATTGGACCCGGCGCTTTTGCGCCCCGGGCGTTTTGACCGGCGCATTATTCTGGAGATGCCGGACATGACGAGCCGCAAAGACATTTTGAAAATCCACACCAAAGACAAGAAGATGGCGCCGGGCGTCAATGTTGACCGCGTTGCCGTGCGCACACCCGGCTTCTCGGGCGCCGACCTCGCAAACCTTATGAACGAGGCGGCAATTCTCGCGGCGCGGCGCAACAAAAAGCAGGTTGAAGAAGTAGACATGCTGGACTCTATTGAGAAAGTGATGCTTGGTCCGGAGCGTCGTTCGCGGGTTATCCCCGAAAAAGAAAAAGAAATCGCCGCATATCACGAGGCGGGGCACGCGCTCGTAGCGGCAGGCCTTACGGATGCCGACCCGGTGCACAAAATTTCCATCGTGAATC
>MFKH01000010.1:57817-63211 GCA_001779505.1 Candidatus Jorgensenbacteria bacterium GWA1_54_12
ACGACCGGTTCGTCAAACGACATTAAGCAGTTGACCGAATTGGCACACCGCCTTGTCACGCAATACGGAATGTCGGAGAAATTGGGGCCGCGCCAGTTCGGCGACACGGAAGAAATGGTGTTTCTGGGAAAAGAAATTGCGATGGAGAAGAATTATTCGGAGGAAATCGCAAGCGTCATTGACAGTGAAGTGGATGCGGCAATTCAGAAAGGCCTGAAAACCGCCGCGAAAATCGTAAAAGAAAATCGCGAAGTTCTTGATGTTCTTGCGAAGACATTGATAGCGCAGGAAACGATAGAGCAGGAAGGATTTGAAAAGCTCGTAAGGCAGTATAAGGTAAAGAAAGTGAAAATATAATGGAGTCCGCCTTCGCCCCGCCGAGCGGGGCTTCGGCGAGAAGCTCACCATGGGGGCCAGTAGTTCAGTGGTAGAACGTTGCTCTTATAAAGCAAAAGTCGGAGGTTCGATCCCTCCCTGGCCCACCACTTTTCCCTCCTTGCGCGTCCTTGGCGTGGGTATAGAATAAGAACATGAAGAAGGTCGGGAAAGTTACTCATTATTTTGACAACCTCGGTGTTGCGGTCTTGAAACTGGACGGGACGATTGCGGTGGGTGACAGAATTGAGTTCCGGCGAGGAGAGGATAAACTCTTTGAGCAGGAGGTTTCTTCGCTCCAGATTGACCATGAATCGGTCAAGAAAGCGGGGAAAAAGAACGACGTGGCGATGAAGGTGGAAGGGAAGGTGCGCGAGGGAGTCGAGGTATACAAATAAGGGGCACTTAGCTCAGCTGGCTAGAGCATCTCGTTTACACCGAGAAGGCCGGGGGTTCGAGTCCTCCAGTGCCCACAGTTGCGGTTTTATGGGAAATATGGTATACTGAGCGCATGTCAATTGAGACACCGAAAGTTCCGCCTCTTGAGAAACCGGAAGAAGGGCCGATTACAGAATCGGGGCTACAGAGTGAAGCGCGAAAGGAAAAATCGGTCACGGAGAGGATTGTGCAGATTGAAGGAGAAGAGAGGGCGGCTCGCCGCTTAAGAGATGTGTCTAGAGCCGATGCGCTGGCAAGGGAGCGCGCAGACCTTATAGCGAGACGGAACGAATCTCTAAGAAAAGTTCAGGGGAAGTAAGTTCAGTATATGTTTGAAATGCCAACAATTGAACCTGAAACGCAGGAGGAACGCCACGTTGGCGAAGGAGAACCGAAACAGGAAGCAGAAGAAGGATTGAAAGAAATAGCTCAAGAAATGGTTGGGGTTGAGGAAGAATTGCGAGTAGCGCGCCTCTCGCGAAATGAAGTTGAAGCGGCGCGCCTCACAGAAAAGCAAGCAGAACTTTTAGGGAAGCGCAACGAAATTCTCCAGCGCACCGCGAGGAATCGGGAAGCGAAACTCGCCGCTTAAAGGCAAAAACTCGTTCCGTTGTGAGATAAAGCTTTTTGTTGCGTCGTATGGAACTGACGAGCAAAAGCTTTCTTGGAATATCAAAATAGAAGCTTGCGTCCTTTGTATTTTGCAGCTTCAAGGAGGAACTCCACATCTTCCTTTGAAGAATGTCTAATCGCGTGACAGTTGGCACAAAGAAGGATACACTTTTTCAGCTCACTTTTTATAGAATCCCAACTCTTATTGGCCACGTTGCCAAATGTGAAATCTTTGTGCCGCGCGGCAAGATGATGGAATTGTAACGCGGCCTGATTTCCTCTCCAGCCGCAATCCATACATTTGCCGCCAAGAAGCTTGATTGCTGTAGCTTTGGTTCTATACCGACGGATCTTCGTGTTGCAAGAACCGCAACGAGTGCGCATTTTATTCTGATAATCTCTGTACTGTCTTTTGCACAGTTTGCAGATAGGCATGCATTCAGTATAACAAAATACGCTCTACCCAGCATGTGTTGTCGAAAAGATAGTTCTTTGGTATGATAATATGTGTCATTGCCGCGGTAGCTCAGTGGTAGAGCGAAGGTCTGAGATTCTTCGGACCCCCGTACAGTAATGTACGGAGCAAAACCGGGTGAATTCGGGGAAGCCCCTCTGGGGTAATCCCGAGCCAAGCCCTGATGTGACGTCAGGGAAGGTGTAGAGACTATCCTTTTAAGGAGTACTCCAAGCGAACTATTGGGGGAAGCGCCCGGCTCCCATTTTGTGGGATGATGATATAGTCCACCCTCTTGAGCAATCGAGAGACTCTAAGGAAGAACCTTGCGTCGGGGGTTCAATTCCCTCCCGCGGCACACGCACAAAAGAGAAGCGCCTCGATATATATCGGGGCGCTTGGTAGAGTCACGTCTCGTAAGGGCGCTTGACGGGATCGCATGTCGCGTAGCGCTCGTAGTAGGGACCGAGAGCTTCGCGAATGTTGTCCTCGGCTCGATTCGGAACCCCGAGGTGGCGAGCCATTTCCTCTCCGAGGTACCTAATGAACTCAATGAAGAGTCGTATGCCCATGGGGTCGATAAGCTTCCTTGCTTCGTCAGACGGAAGCATTCTCACCCATTCCAAGCCCCGGAAGAGACCGCCATACTGACTCGTCAGCCCCCGTTCAGAGGTTGACCCGTATGCGAACGGGTTTTTGCGGTCATACGGTTCAAGGTACCAGAGGTGCGATGCGGAACTCCAGATTCCAGTTGCGGAGAACCGATCTACCTTGTCGGCAATCCGGAGCGCCGTGAGAAGGGGTGAGTCGCCGGGCTCATCATCTTTCTTCGCGTGTTGCCGCATCGCATCAGTGATCCGCTCCCTCGCCCTCAGGTCAAAAGGACTACCCTTCAAGAGGGCGGCGCATATCTCGCCTTCACCCTTCACGCCGAGAGCTCGCTCGAGCGCTAGAGACCTGTCCGCGTTATGAAACCAGACGGCGGTCTGAAACTCGTAGGGGTCAAAGTACAGCGGTCCATCAATTCCCTGAACTCCCTGGAGCCGCGGCTCAAGCGCCAGCATGCCAGTGATGTGCACCAGACCATGTGCCGCATTGGGATACAACTTCACGTCGTCGGGCGTCTTGGGAGGAAGGTAGAAGGGTGTCAGTTTCCTCGCAAGCATCCTCACAAACCTCTCCCTCGCTCCAGCAAGATGATCGGGCATGTCATACCCTCCTTTCGTGTATGCCTAGACGTCAGCCTAGGTTGAATGAAAACAGCTCCCAATGTTTTATCATCGGAAACCCAAATTGTCAATATGTTCGGTTTCGGAAACCGAACATGCTAACGGGTAAGAAGAAAAATGCCGCCCAAGACGAGCGCGATGCCGAAGACATTGAGAAGCGTTACTTTCTCACCGAAGATAACAACCGAGCTTATCGTCACAAGAATCGTCGTCGCGCTCACGAACGTAGGATAGGCAATATGCAAATCAATGCGCCCCAGGCTGAAAATGTACGCAACGAACGCAAATCCGTAGAGCGCCAAGCTCACGAACATGTTCGCGTTCGTGAAAAGAACGGGGACCATCTCCTTTAGGGAACCGGCATGTGCCTCCGTAAAGAACTTCGCAGCTTTCTTTGCGAATATATTCGCGGCGCCGTTGCAAAGTATGCCGAATGCGAGGGCGAAGTAAGCAAGCATTACGTTTATAATATGCCGACAAGGCGGAGCGCCGCAAGCCCCAGGAGCATAAAGAGAATATGAACAAGGCCGCGAGTTCTTGTTTCACGGTGCAGTTCGGGCAAGAGGTCGGCGATGGCAATGTAGATGAAAAGCCCCGCGGCAAAGGCGGCAAGCTGAGGAAGAGCAGAGTGAATGAAGGGGAGAGTGAAATAACCAAGGATGGCTCCCACGGGCGTTGTCAAAGCCGTTGCCAGGTTGTAGAAGAAAACTTTTTTCTTGCTGTAGCCGGCGTGGAGAAGCACGCCGAAGTCGGCGATCTCCTGTGGGACTTCGTGAAAAAACACCGCGAGTGTTGCGGCAATGCCAACGGGAATACTGATTGCGAAACTCAAGGCGATAACAAGCCCGTCAATGAAGTTATGCACCGCGTCGCCCAAAAGAACCGTGCCAGACATGACGCGCCGCGGACAGTTTTCCAAGTCGTGGCAATGGTGCCAGAAGAGAAACCGCTCAAAGAGGTAAGCGGCGATGATGCCGATAAGAGGAAAAAGAAACAGCGCCTCTCCTTGCAATTCCTCGGACGCCTCGGGCAAGAGGTCAAAGAAAGCGGCGCCGAGAAGCGCGCCGACGGCGAAACTCAAGAGGAAGAGTGACGCTTTGCGCGCAAGGTTCTCTTTCCAGAGAAGCACGACTCCTCCGATGAGCGCGCAGACACTGCCGACCAAACTTGCAATGAGAATGTATATAAACATAGTGCAGTACCCCCGGCAGGAATCGAACCCGCATCCGCTCCTTAGAAGGGAGCTATTCTATCCGTTGAACTACGGGGGCAAGCTTCGCCTACGGTGACCCAATTGCAATGGTAGCGGTCGGGGGATAAGATTTCAACAGTACGGGCCGTAGTGTAACGGTAGCACGAGTCCTTTGGGAGGATTTAGTTCGAGTTCGAATCTCGGCGGCCCGACACGCTAAACATCGGACTTTTCGCGGCGCTTCACAAAGCGCTCAATGCGGTTTCCAATCCCTTTCAATACCTCATCCCAGTGCGGATGGCGCACTTCGGCCCGGGCGCGCTCCTTGAGCCACTTGTGTACGAAAAGTTCGCCGAAGATGAAAAGAATAATAAAAGCGAGGATGCCAAGTTCAATGTTTCGGAACACACGCGTGGCATAAAGGTAATCAAGCCCGGAGAGAAGCGCGTAACTCACCATACTCATAAGAATGAGCCAGACAACCATGCCGACCGTGTGCCAGGTGATAAAGCGGCGGAAAGGAATGCGCGCCCATCCGGCGGCGATGGTAACCAAAGGCCCCGCGGCGTATTTCGTGATGAGCACGGTTTTTATGAAATGCCGCTCCACGTACACACGGAAGCGCGCGAGAAGCGGGAATTTTCTCTCAAGGAATTTGCCGAATCGCGTTCCATACGCAAGCCGCCCCGCGAAGTAAAGAATGTTGTCAAAAAAAAGAACGCTCACCGTACCAACAGACCACAACTGCGGGAATGTCAGGTAACCGCGCAATGCAAGAAACGTGCCGCCCAAAACAGCCGCCTCGCCGCGTACGATAAACACAACCCCTAAAAGAAAATATCCCCAGAAGGGAGACGTGATGAGAAAATCGCCAAGCGTGTTCAAAATACCCGTGCCCACGACTCGCTCATGATAGCACATTTGACATTCCGGCGTGAGCATTTGATTATCTTATGAAGCTGGTGGGTGTAGCTCAATGGCAGAGCAAAAGCTTGTGGAGCTTTCGGTTGTGGGTTCAAGTCCCATCACCCACCCAAAATCAAATATACCGAATACCGAACTAATGTCACAGTATAATTTGATTCTTAGTGATA
>MFKH01000010.1:63240-102210 GCA_001779505.1 Candidatus Jorgensenbacteria bacterium GWA1_54_12
GGAGATGATTCAGAACCGTGGGTTCTGAAAACGGAGCGAGCAGAGCGAGCGAGTAGTGAAATGTCCCATCACCCACCCCGACAATGTGTTATAATGAGTGCGTTAAAGGGCGTTTAAAACTTTAGCAGAGAATGAATAAATCACGTGTAGTTGCGATTGTACTCCTTGTGTTTGTTGCGGGTTCGGTGAGTTTCACGGCACATGCACAAACGCCGCTTGAGTCCTTGCGGGACCGCGCGGTGAATCTTGGGAGGCAGATTATGGGAAACGATACGCCTGTGTCGTCTGTATCTCGTGAAAAAGCGACGAGTACCTCCGGAGAAGAAATCGGCGTGTTGAGGGAACGGCTTCGGAACCGCGTTGCGAACCCCGGTGAGTTGCAGGCGACGCGCGAAGAAAGGCGCGTGGAGTTTGAGGGGGCCGTCACCGAGCGCGAGGCGCAGCTAAAGGAGCGGGTCGCCCGGATTGCGGAACAGAAGAGGCAGATTGCCGAGCATGTTTTCTCGCAGCTTGCCGAAATTAAAAAGCGCATGCTGGGGCAATTTCTAGAGGTGATTGACCGGCTTGATGCGGTTCTTGTGAGTGTGCTGTCGCGCACCGACAAGGCGGCAGAGGCGGGAATACTGGACGAAACCGCACAGACAGAGGTTTACGGTGCGATTCGCAGTGCAGAAGCGGCGATTGTCGCCGCCCGCGACGCGGCGCATGCCGAGTTTGACGTCGTGCGCGAAGTGGGCGATGTGGCAGACGAAGAAACCTTGCGCAGCGCGATGACAACATTACGCAACGAAGTACGCGGCGACTTGGAAGCGGTCCGCACGAAACTAAGGGAAGCACACGAGGCGGTGAGAAATGCGGCGACAATGCTCGCACAACGGCCGCGTGTTGATGAAGTGGAAGAATAAATATAACCTGAAATTAAGAGGTCGAAACTAAACGTGCAATAAATACAAGAAGAAGATGATGAAAAAATCAGCATGGATAATCATCGTACTGCTCGTCATTGCAGCGGCCGCGGCCGCGTTGCTCTTGAACCGCGAACCCGCCGCTACCGAAGAACCAGTGACAGAAGACACGACGGCGCAGGTTAACGATGCTCTTCAAGGAGTCGACATGGAAGGCGTTCAGGGCGAGCTTGAAGAAGTTGATGAGGCGATAGAAGGCCTGTAATCTATGAGTCAGAAACATTGGTGGGTTATTGTCGCGATTCTCATTCTTGTCGTTGCCGGCGTGTGGATGGTAAAGCTGGGAAGCACGCTCCCGTCCGGTGAAGAGGAAGTGCCCGCCGCGGACGGCGATACGACAAGCGAGATTAACGAGGAACTTCAGGGAATAAACATTAGCGACTTAGAAGGAGAGTTCCAGGCAGTTGATGAAGAATTGCAGGGCTTGTAATAAGTTAGCAACCGGTAACCGGTAATCGGCAACTGGTGATCAGTGCGAGAGAAGGAGTTTCGCTTCCTTGAGGGGGCGGAACTCCTTCCGGTATAATGGCCTGTATGACAAATCGCATTTATCTTGATTACGCGGCAACGACGCCAGTCGTGCCGGAGGTATATAAGGCAATGCGCCCCTATTTCTCCGAGAAATATGGCAATCCCGGGTCGCTTCACTCATTTGGGCAAGAAGCTCTTGCCGCCGTTGACCGTGCGCGGGAAACAATCGCCGCTCTCATCGGTGCGCGTTTTGACGAGGTTATCTTTACTAGCTCTGCAACGGAGGCGAACGGCCTCGCGCTCCGCAGTGTCGCTAAGAAGCTAAAAGCCGAAAGCCACAAGGTCATTGTTTCCGCAATAGAGCACAAATCAGTGCTGGAAGCGGCTCACGAATTGTTCCCTGAAGTAGTCGAACTTCCGGTGAGCCATGAAGGCATTGTAGATATTGAGGCGCTGAAAGGGGCACTTCACGAGCGCACGGGTCTTGTTTCCATTATGTGCGTCAATAACGAAATCGGGGTTGTGGAGCCGATAGCCGAAATCGCGCGCATTATCAAGGAATTCAAGGCGGTATCGGATGGCCCGTTGTTCCATACAGATGCCTCTCATGCCTTCCAGCACCTGCCGTGCAATGTAGACGAATTGGGTGTGGATATGATGACCTTGTGCGCGCACAAAATATACGGCCCTAAAGGCGTGGGCGCTCTCTATGTGCGTGGAGGGGTTGACCGCGACCTGCGGAGAGGAACGGAAAACGTTCCAAACATCGTTGGATTCGCCCGTGCGGCGGAGCTCGCCGCAGAGCGGCGGGAAAGTGAAGAGAAGCGCCTAAGAAAGCTTCTTGCGCGATTTGTGGAAGGCGTGAAGCGCACATACCCAAAGGCAGAGATAAACGGCCCCGCGGCGGAAGCGGCAAATCGGGCGCCGCATATTGTAAACATCGCATTTCCCGGAAAAAAAGGAGAAGAACTCCTCATAAAGTTGGATAATGCTGGCGTTGCGGTTTCAACCGGCGCCGCGTGCCGCTCACGCGCCGTTTTGCCGTCGTACGTTTTGGAAGCATTGGGGCACCCGCGGGAGCGGGCGAGAGCGAGTGTGCGCATAAGTTTCGGCATGACGACGACGGAAGCCGAAATTGACGAAGCGGTGCAAAGATTGGCGGATGCGTTATGATAAGAGCATGAATCAGCGCCTCATAAGAAACGTCATATTACTCACCGTTTTACTTGCCGCGATTGTCGGCACGGCCGCCGTATGGGAAAAACACGCAGGACTGTTTGGAAAACTGCAAAACCTTTCGCTATACAAACCGACGCTTGATTATGAAGCGGCGGTCGTGAAAGCAGTGGAGCGGACATTGCCATCGGTCGTTTCAATCGTCGTCACCAAAAACGTGCCGATCATTGAAGAGTGCGTCTCAGACCCTTTTGCCAATCTACCCGACGAATTCAGGCGGTTCTTCGGCGGTTTTGAGTTTGTAGAACCCTGCGAGCGGGGGACAGAAACGCGCGAAATCGGTGGCGGCAGCGGATTTATTGTATCTGCCGACGGCCTTATTGTGACGAACAAGCACGTCGTTCTTGATGAAGAGGCGGCATATACCGCCATCCTTTCCGACGGCACAAAGTACGATGCGAAAGTCATTGCGCGCGACCCAGTGCAAGACATTGCGATTTTGAAGATTGAAGCCGAAGGACTCACGGCGGCGACATTGGGCGATTCCGACTCGCTGAAACTCGGGCAGACGGCAATCGCAATCGGAAACGCCTTGGGCGAGTTCACAAACACAGTGTCGGTTGGCGCGATATCGGGGCTTGCGCGCACGATTACCGCCGGCGGCGACGGGGGATTTGTCGAGGAAATACAGGGAGTGATTCAAACCGACGCCGCAATCAACGCGGGGAATTCAGGCGGGCCGCTTTTGAACCTGCACGGCGAAGTTGTCGGCGTGAACACCGCTATGGCGGAAGGTGCGCAGAGCATCGGATTCGCCATCCCCGTGAATCGCGTGAAGCGCGACATTGACTCGGTTGCCGCAACCGGTGCCATACAAACGCCGTTTCTGGGCGTTCGCTACCGCATCGTGACCGAAGCGTTTGCGGAAGAAAATAATCTGCCGGTTGGCTACGGTGCCTTGATTGAAAAATCGGAAGACGGCCCGGCTGTCGTGCCGGACTCTGCTGCGGCGCGGGCAGGGTTGAAAGAAGGGGATATTATCCTTGAAGCGGGCGGGAAACGCATTACCGAGAGGGCATCACTGGGAACCATTATTCTGGAACATCGTGTCGGGGAAACGCTCACACTCCTTGTTATGCGCGGCGGAGAAAAACTGACGCTCACGGCTCTGCTTGCAGAACGGCCCATTTCGGAGTAATGTAGCACTCAATAGGTTCGGTTGCTACTACACCATGCCCAATTTTCACCGGTTTACCATCAAAGCACAGGAGGCGCTGGAACGCGCCCAAGGACTTGTTGCCGAGTACAACCACGGGGAACTCGGCGCACTGCATCTTTTGGCCGCCTTGATTGCCGACGAAGAAACACTCGTTCGGCCGATGCTCGTGAAATCCGGCGTGAATGTTGACGAGTTTGAGAAGCATTTGGAAGAAGAATTACAGCGCCTGCCGCGCGTTTACCCTTCGGGGGAGTTGACTCAACTGTATCTCTCGCAGGAAGTGATGCGCATTTTAAACAAGGCGGCGGAGGTTGCCATGCGCGAACGCGACGAGTTCGTTTCATGCGAGCACATCTTAATCTGTCTCATTGAACAGCCCTCGCGGGCGCAGGACGTTTTGAAAAGCCGCGGCATAAACCGCGACGAACTCATGCGGGCGCTGAAACACTTGCGCGGCAGTGCGCGGGTAACCGACGAATCGCCGGAGAGTAAGTTTCAGGTTTTGGAAAAATACACGGTCAACATTACCGAGAGCGCGCGGCAAGGGAAGCTTGACCCGGTTATCGGCAGAGAAAACGAACTGCGGCGCCTCATGCAGATATTGTCGCGCCGCACAAAGAATAATCCTGTCCTCATCGGCGAACCCGGCGTCGGGAAAACGGCTATCGTTGACGGCTTGGCGCAAAAAATCGTGAACGGCGAAGTGCCGGAGTCGCTGAAGGGGAAAGAGGTGGTTGCGCTCGATATCGGCGCGGTCATTGCTGGCACAAAGTTCCGCGGCGAGTTTGAAGATCGCATGAAAGCGCTCTTGAGGGAAATCCGCGGCGCGGCGGGGCGCATCATCCTCTTTGTAGACGAGATGCACATGATGGTGGGAGCTGGCGCAACCGAAGGAGCGGTGGATGCATCCAACTTGCTAAAGCCGGCGCTTGCCCGCGGCGAGTTGCACTGCGTCGGCGCGACGACCATCAAGGAATATCAGCGGTACATAGAGAAAGACGCGGCGCTGGAGCGGCGTTTCCAGCCCATTCACGTTGAGGAACCCTCGCTTGAAGACAGTGTCACTATTTTGCGAGGGCTTCGGGAGCGGTATGAAACGCATCATGGCTTGAAAATAGCCGATGAGGCGCTTGTCGCCGCCGTCAATTTATCGGCGCGCTATATTGCCGACCGGTTTCTCCCGGATAAGGCAGTTGACCTTGTTGACGAAGCCGCGGCGTCGCGGCGCCTTGAATCAGACAGCCTGCCCGGTCAGCTGGAAGACGTGCGGCGGGAAATAACCCGCCTGGAGATTGAAAAGCAGGCCTTGTCCACTGGAGGACAAAAGAACGGGAATACCGAGCGGCTTAAGGAGATTGATAAGTTGCTTACGGAATTAAAGCGGAAGAACGATGATATTTCCGGCGAGTGGCACAATGAAAAGCACGCGATTGAAGAACTCCATGCGGCGAGGAAAAAGGTTGAGGAGCTTCGCTCGCGCGCCGAGATCGCGGAACGGGAGGGAAATTTCGGACGCGTTGCCGAGATTCGCTACAGCGAATTCCCTGAAGCGGAGCGCGGATTGAAACAGTTGGAGCGGAAATATGCGAAGCGGGCGAAAGAGAAGGGAACATTCATCAAGGAAATGGTGAATGAGGAAGATATCGCCGCTGTCGTCTCGCGCTGGACCGGCATTCCGGTATCAAAAATGCTTGAAACCGAGATGGGGAAGCTGGCGCGCCTTGAAGACGTTTTGGAGCACCGTGTTGTCGGCCAGCGCGAAGCAATCAGTGCGGTCGCGCGCGCGCTTCGCCGCTCGCGCGTCGGTCTTGCCGACGAAGCGCGTCCCGTTGGAAGTTTTATGTTTCTGGGACCCACGGGCGTTGGGAAAACCGAGCTCGCGCGGGCGCTTGCGGCATATATGTTCAACGACGAAAAGGCAATGGTGCGTCTGGACATGTCCGAATACATGGAGAAGCACACGACGGCGCGCCTTATCGGCTCCCCTCCGGGGTATGTCGGATACGACGAGGGTGGGCAGCTGACCGAAGCAGTGCGTCACCGCCCGTACAGCTTGATTCTCTTTGATGAGGTGGAAAAGGCGCACCCCGAAGTTTTTAACGTGCTTTTGCAGATACTGGACGACGGACGGCTGACCGACGGGAAGGGGAGAACGGTGAACTTCAGGAATTGCGTTATTATCATGACCTCAAACGTAGGAAGCGAATTCTTCAGGAATGCGGCGACCCTGGGATTTAATGCCGGCGAGAATGAGGAAAGTGACAGCGAGAGCGCCGAAAGCGAGTATAAAGACGAGGTGATGGAGGCGCTGAAAGACACATTCAGGCCGGAATTCCTGAACCGGTTGGATGAAATCATCATCTTTAACGCCTTGCGGCCTGCTGCCATACGCAAAATTGTTGATATCCAGCTTGCGGAAGTGCGCGAGCGCCTGAAGGCAAAAGGCATCGGGCTCAAGATTAAGCCGGAAGTGAAGCAGTATCTTGCCGAGCACGGCTTTGACCCCGATTACGGCGCGCGCCCGCTGAAGCGCCTGGTGCAAAAACTCATCATTGATTCCCTAGCCGACCAAATGGTCAAAGGTTACATTACCGATGGTCAAAACGTTAGCGTCTCATTTAATAACCGCTCAAAACGCGTGGAGCTCGCCGTATAAGGCGGCGCTTATCGCGGGAGCGTTCTGGCTCTTTGCATCGCATCCCGGGTGGGTGTGGCTTGCAGTACTTCTCGCCGTTGGTTTTGCGGTGTACCGCTCGCTCGGTCCGGAAAGAACGCAGATGCGGTTCGCATATTGGGGAGCCCTTATCGCCGCGTCGGTTATCGTTTTAAGGGGAGAAAGCTCCTTCGCGGCGCTTGCCGCCTTGGGGGCGGCTCTCGCGCTCGTGACGTGGACAAGGGTAAGTTACCCCGTTGCCGCCGTTCTGATTGCGGCAG
Source organism: Candidatus Jorgensenbacteria bacterium GWA1_54_12 (assembly GCA_001779505.1). Taxonomy (GTDB): domain Bacteria; phylum Patescibacteriota; class Minisyncoccia; order UBA6257; family GWB1-50-10; genus GWA1-54-12. Next base: position 70,006 of record MFKH01000010.1, read on the forward strand.
GTTTTTCGGGCGCAGGACTCTTTGCCGGAGCGGCGCTCATATCAGTAGAAGCATACCGGAGGGAACCCGTCTTAGAGCGCATGGCCCTCGCTCTTATGGCGGGGCTCATCGCGCTTCAAGTGGGGTGGTTTGCCCGCGCGCTTCCGTTCTTTCCGGCGGCGGGGGCAGTGCTCGTCGCCACCACCCTTGCCGTGATGCGGGATTTCCTCTCTCGGGGCAAAAAATCACCCTCAATCGCCGTTTTGCGCGCCGTTACGGTATTTCTCCTCGCTCTGGTTGCACTTTTTATGTCTGCCGCATGGTAAATCCGTGAGCCGACGGGTGTAACAGAGCGTTAACGCCATCGTTCTATCCTGTAGACACCTGTCGGAAGAGGTGATAGAGTGAAATACGAGCCCCAGAGGTTGAAGGGGCACGCTTAGGGTGAGGCTAAGCAGGGTTTTGAGAAAGGTAAACAGTAAGTGGGAATTGTTTACCCGTCTTTTCTTGTCCCACGCATGCCCACCTTACCCCAAGCGGATTGGCGGGCTTTTGAGTTACAGAACCCTTTTTCTCCGGACAATATCGTTTGAGGCCTCACCCCCAAACACGTCCAAGGGAGAAGGAGGAGCCGGCAAATAATCCTAAGAAAGGTCGTATCGCACGATAAAATTAGTTTCATGGTCGAAACGACTAAAAAAGTCGTAACACAATAAAAAATGAGTACGTTAAAGAAATTAGCGATCGTAGCGCTTTCTGTCGTCACCATCGTCTCAACGAGCGGTGCGGCGAGCGCAGTAACACTTTCTGAACTGCAGGGCTTGAGCCGTGATGAGCTTTTGTCGCTCCTCACCCAGCTCTTGGCCGGAGGCACCACAACGACAACGGGCGGAACATCGTCTGTTGCATGCACCTTCACGCGCAACATGTATCCAGGCGTGTCGGGAGCTGACGTCAAGTGTCTTCAGCAGTACCTGAATGGTGCTGGCTACACCATCTCCACGAGCGGCGCCGGTGCTCCGGGCAGCGAATCGGAGTACTACGGGACCAAAACCCAGGCAGCCGTCAAAAAGTGGCAGGACGCCATGGGCTTGTCTTATGGCAGCTGGGGCGGCTATTTCGGTCCTTCTTCACGGGCTAAGTTCAGCCAGGTTGCAACCGGCGGAACGACAACCGGCGGAGGGGCAGTCATCGTTGTCCCGTCGGGCACCGGTCTCGTCGTTCAAACGGCGTCAGACAGCCCGGCAAAAAGAACGCTCGGTACGGGAACCGCGTTCAATCCGGTTCTCAAAGTGCAGTTCGCGGCCGGCTCAAGCGATGTCAGCATAACAAACGTCGTGCTGAACAAGAGCGGTTTCGTTGCGAACACAAATGTGAGCGGTATTGACGTAGTTGATGCAAAAGGCGTTCGCCACGGAAACGTGGTAACTGCCGTAAATGCAGACAACACCGTCAACATTCCGTTCTCAACCCCAATCGTGGTAAAGGCGGGCACGTCTGAAACATTGACATTCCGCATGAACCTCGCCGGAGGGGATTACAGCGGCACCATCTCGCTCTCACTCGCATCGGTGACATCTAACGCATCAAGCGTGAGCGCGTCATTCCCGATCGCGGGCGTGGCGATGGACGTTGTAAACGGCGGCAACTCTCTGGCAAGCACAACCTTGGACGTCTTGACGTCCACCGGCTCGTCAACCTTGAACATTGACGCGGCGAGCTTGCAGGAGATCACAAAATTCCGTATCCAGGAGACGTCATCAAACGAGGCAGTCTACCTCCACAGCATGACGCTCTACAACTATGGAAACGCGGATGACACCGACTACAAGGACGTAACCCTGGAAGCCCAGGATGGCACGGTTTTGGCCGTTGCCCAGCCGAGCGGCCAGTGGACTGTCTTCAACCTGTCCTCAAACCCCTACAAGATTGATAAGGGGCAGACAAAAGACTTCACGGTGAAGGCAAAGCTCGTTGATGGTGCGACGAAGACCCTTCGCCTCACCGTATACAACGACTACGACCTTGACTTGCGCGGTGCGACAACTGGTATCTCGGTCATTCCGGCAGCAGGGGCGTCAGTTGACTCATCCTTCCCGATTGGTGAGGGAGCGAACCTCCAGACCTTCGGGTCGGGTTCAGTGTCTTTGTCCCGCGCGTCCGACTCCCCGAGCTCATCAGTGGCACCAGGCGCGAGCGGCGTATCCTTGGCGAAGTTCATCGCCCGTCCGACGGGTGAGAGCTACGAGCTCCGCAAAGTGAGCTTCTACATCGCCTCGACCGGCAAAGCATTGACCGGCACGGTGTATGTGAAGATAAATGGCGCGACGGTGTACAGCGCGGCTGCATCGACATTCACGAGCGACAGCACTGCCGACACGGTTACGCTCTCGAGCTACACAACCTTGACAGCGGCGACTGACAACACGATTGAAATCGTGACCGACATTCAGTCATCCGCAACCTCGTCAAGCTCGTACCAGGTCAAGTCATTTGACCTTGTGCAGGCGAAGCGCTTGATCACGGGCGACATCGTTGACCCAACCTCAAGCACAGGTATAGACGGTTACTCGCTCTCGGTTTCGTCCGGGGCGCTTGCGATAACAACCTTGGTTCAACCGCCGGCGGGCTCCGTCGTTGCGGGAACGGTGAACTACGAGCTTGCTCGATTCACCCTGAACGCGAGCGCGGGAGGCGAGAACGTGAAAGTCTCAAAGATCACCATCACCCACAATGGGAGCTCAACCGTGGACACGAACCTCGGCAACTACAAGCTCTTTGTGGACGTGGATGGCGACGGCCTCTTCTCTGATGAATCGGCACAGGCCACAACCGCCTCAACCGACTCGTTCACGAGTGAAGACGGCGCAGACGACACGCTTGCATTCAACCTGCAAACACAGCTTGAAGTAGAGACCTCAAAGCCTCTTACCTTGAGCCTGCGGGCGGACGTGAAGTCTGGTGCAGTAACTGCCGAAACACACCGCTTCAACGTTGCGGAAAGCGTGACTGCAATAGGGAAGGGAACCGGCAACACCGTTACCCCGACCTACGCAGGCACCGGGCAGACGCAGACGCTTGTCGGCGCTGGTCAGATGACCCTGTCGCTCCTCTCGGGAAGCGGCAAGTCGCCGTCAACAAGCCAAGTGAAAGTAGTGGGAACCGACGAGGTAGTCTTCGCTTTCAAGGTGACGTCACAATATGAGTCAATGAAGACGAGGGCATTGCGGATTACCGCAACCTCGACGACCTCGCTCACGACGAGCACCTTGTCAAACATTCGGCTGTACGACGGCGACCCGGCATCAAGCGGCAAGCTCGTTGACACGAAACAGCAGTTTGACTGGTGTAACACGAGCTACTGCTACGTAGACTTCACCTCCGACGTCGACATCTTTGGTGTTGGCGAAGGCGGCAATGGCCCGATCACAACGACCGGGAAAGAAGTGTACGTGAAGGCAAAGATCAACGACCTCTCAAATCTTCCGAAGTGGGGCGACAACTTTGGCTTCAGCATAGCCGCGACGACGCATGTGTCGTCAACCGGCGTATCGTCCGCTTCAACGACGATCACCATAACCGGTACACCGACGGCAAGCGGGTACACCAACGTGGCACCCGCATACGTGAAGATAGAGAAGGTGAATGTTCCTGACACGACACCGGGAACCGGCGCGGGCATTACCGTTGCTCGGTTCAAGGTGACGAACATGAGCGGGAGCATCCCTGTCTATCTCTCCACGAGCACGTTCCAGTTCACCCAGAACGGCTCGGCGACAACAACCATGCATGTGACAGGCACTTCTACGTTCAAGATTCTCGCATCCGCGCAGAACGGTGGAGAAACTGACACGTCAGGCTGGAACAGCGGGGTTGGTTACTACGCAGCGAGAGGCACGACGGGCGCATCAACAACCATCTCCTTCACGACCTCTACCAACGCGACTTCTGGCATCACGCCGACTGAAGCGAAGGTTGATGCAAACAGCCACCGCTATCTGACGATTCAGACAACGGTGGTGTCGGCGACGAACGACACGTATCAGCTGGCAGTGAGCGCCTTGGGCAATATCCTCTTCAACGTGTTTGAGAGCGATATAGGCCTGAGCGGTAACTACAATGGCACGTCAGGCGGAGATGTCGACACGACAGACCTCATCACAAGTCTTTACGTGGACGGCACGCCGGTCAGTGACATGGTTACTGCGGGCGGGAGCTAGTGATTGTCTTGGTTTTGCGGTAGCACATAACCGTTATCAAAGCCCCGCCTCGGCGGGGCTTTGGTTTCACCAAGAGGTGAGGTACACTTTATCCATGGACTTTTTTAAAGCAGCGCGCTTTCTCATTTATCTCATCCCCCTGGGAATTGTTATCGTTACACCATCAACGCTTTTCCCATTTATCGTCGGGAAGTATGTATGGTTCCGAACATTGAGTGCGCTCGCACTTATCTTCTTTCTCATAGGAATCACACGTGACCGCGAGGGAAGTGTGTATCTGAAGCGATTAAAGGAACTTGTGCGGTCGCCACTCGCGATTGCCGTGACCGCGTTTACCACTCTCTATGTTCTTGCCGGCTTTACGGGCATAGACCCACATCTCTCATTCTGGTCAAACTTTGAGCGCGGCGAGGGAGGGCTTCAAATATTGCATTTGTGGGTATTTTTCATCCTTTCAGTTACGCTTTTGCGTACGCCGAAGGAATGGCTCGCACTTCTCAAAACAAGTGTCGCAGGAGCGGTTCTTATGATTCTCTACGGCATTGGCGCCGGGCTTAACTACGCAGGCATCGCGGAATTCAAAAACTTTATTGGCGTTCCCTTCGGCGAGCGGTTCCAAGGGTCCGTCGGCAACTCGGCATACGTCGCCGTCTACCTTCTCTTTGGCGCCTTTTTTACAGCGCTCCTTATCCGCGCGGAAAAGATAAAGAAAAAGAAGTGGTTTCTTGCCGGAATCGTTGCTCTCTGCGCCGTGTTCTTCGTTCTCGCGGCGACGCGCGGCGCTATGGTTGGTCTTGTTTTAGGGCTTTGTTTTACGCTCGTTTTTATTGCCGTGCGAGCAAAGCAATGGCGCAAGTGGGTTGTGGGGACTTTCATTGTACTTGCAGTTCTTTTAGGAACTCTCTACATGTTGAAGGGCACGCCGGCAGTGCAGAAATTGCCTTTCGCACGGCTTTTGGACATCTCGTTTTCAGCAACGACGTTCCGGCACCGCCTTGCCGCATGGGACATCGCGTGGAAAGGATTTCTGGAGCGCCCCGTCTTGGGCTGGGGACCAGGGAACTACATTCATCTCTTTAGCCGGATACACCACCCCGCGTTTTTTGACGTGGAAAGCGGAAATTATGGTGCGTGGTTTGACCGTGCGCACAGCATCTTCTTTGACTATCTCGCGGAATCGGGTGCGGTGGGGCTTACAGCCTTCATAAGCATCTTCGCCGCCTTAGGGTGGAGAATATGGCGCGCACCCAAGGAAGAGTCCGCCGGGGGCGCCCGCCTGCCGGAGAGGCAGGAATCCTCCGATACCGGTGTGCGGGCGCTCGCCTTGGGAGTTATGGTTGCGTATCTTATTCAAGGACTCGTGCTTTTTAACGTCTTAGCAATATACCTCCCGCTTATAACATTTCTTGCATGGAACGAATCCAGGTTTAATCGGAAACTGTCGGTAAACACATGAAGACGTTCCATAAAGCAATTATCGGTACGCTTTTTATTCTCTCACTCCTCTCCATATATTACGGAGCGTATCGCCCTTTCGTGAAGTCGCAAATGTATCTTCGTGCCCAGCGTGCTGCGATGCTGGTGCACAATACTGATGAGGTAGAACGAATATTCAGCGAAGTGTTTGATTACGCATCTCCGATTGGCGAAGAAGAAATCGTCAAATTTTCCTTGGAGTTTGTGCAGAACGCGATGTATGCACCGGACGCTTCGGAAGAAGCAATCCTCGACCTCCTACAATATGTGGAAGAGAGGATTGACGAGAGAGATATTATTCATCTCGTACAGATGGGGAACGCCTATGATGCTCTCTGGCGCAATACGGGGAATGAAAAATATTTCACGAGAGCAGAGGAATACTACAAAAAGGTACTCGCCGCGGGGCCGCGCCTCCCACAAGGCCTCTACAGCATGTTTAACCTTTACGGCGCGGCAGGCATGGCGGATGAGCTTCGAGCCATAGCCAAGCGTATTTTGGCTATCTGGCCGGAAGATGAACGGGTGCAGAAAGTGCTTAAGACCATTGAATCGGGCATATAAAGTATTATGGGAAATACCGCGCGGCAGCCGCTCGTTTCAATCGTTATCACGCTCTACAATGGAGCCCGTTTTATCTCATGGCCGCTTTTATCGTGCATGCATCAGACGTATCGGAATTTAGACATTCTCGTTTTGGACGATGCGAGCACCGACGATACCGAAGCAGTCGTAAAGCAGTATGCGGAGCAGGACAAGCGTATACGATATGTCCGAAACGAAAAAAACATTGGTTATGCACGGAGTTTGCATAAAGTGGCCTGGCTTGCAATGGGAGAGTATGTTCAACTGCTGGGAGCAGATGATTGGCTGGAAAGGAACTATATTGAAACGGTTGTTGAGGAATTTGAAAAGCACCCGAAGGCGGCGTGCGTTGCGGCCGAGATTATATCCCTGCGCATCATGCCCGAAGGGAACTTCAAGCTTATAGACGGGTATCTCCCAAAAAAGAAAACAATATCAAAAGACACTTTTATTCGAAGTGTGTACCGATCGGACGTTGGTTCCACACTCACCCCGCTCGCCTTGTTCCGAAAAGAGGATTTCCTTGAAAGCGCTGGTTTTATGAAAGAAATGTTCGAACACCCCCCTCAAAATGTTCCTCCAGAGCTTCCTGCTTTGCAGCTCAAAGGACATGGAACAGGAGACCTCTTCCTTTTAAAAACAATTCATAAGTATGACTATCTCATACTCACAGATAAGACGGCGTTTATGAAAACAGAGCACTTCGAAAACGCGAACAAGCCTCACAATCTCACAATCGACTGGACAAGTGCGGGCAGGATTCTCCGCTCGTACTACTACGGGCGGCTTGGTTTTGAATATCTTTTCAGAAACGCATACCGAAACTTTTGGGCTGGTTTTCGCCTGTTTTTTGGAACAGACCCCTTTGTTTCAATATTCGTCACATTTGTAAAGCAAAACTTCAAGTACGATTTCTTCTCCGACCTGAAAAGGGAAGATATGAAAACGTATTTCGCCGATTACTCTCTTTTTGAAAAGATCGTATCGGCGTTTTTTCTGCCGATTCATTTTATGGCGCGCGCCGCTCACTTTCTTTTTATAAGACCCCTTGACACCTCACGGAGACACGACATAAACGTGCGCCAACAGGGCTACTTTCTGGACGAGGCCGGTCGCTTCCAGGCGTAGCCGTTTGATTTGTTCGGGCAAGGACAGTATTGTGTAGGCATGAAAAGAGCTCTCATTACCGGTATAACTGGTCAAGACGGGTCGTACCTTGCCGAACTTCTCCTTGAGAAGGGGTATGAAGTCCGCGGCACAATCCGCCGCTCGAGCCATTTCAACACCTCCCGCATAGACGATTTGTTTGAAAATGAGCGATTCGGCACATACTATGCCGACCTTATGGACCCAATTTCCATAGGGAACGCAATATCGGATTTTGCTCCAGATGAGATTTATAACCTGGGAGCGATGAGTTATGTGAAAGTATCGTTTGACATTCCTGCCTTTACCATCCAAACGAATGCGGTGGGACTGCTCAATATTCTGGAATATGTGCGGGGACATGCCCCTCAAACGAAAATATATCAGGCATCAAGTTCAGAAATGTTCGGCGCATCGCGCAGCAAACCACCTTTCAACGAGCAATCGGAATTCAGGCCTCAAAGCCCGTATGGAGTCGCAAAACTTGCCGCATTTCATCTTATGCGCAACTATCGCGAGGGGTACGGCCTTTTTGCCGCGACAGGAATCCTTTTCAATCACGAAAGCCCCCGGCGCGGAGAGGTCTTCGTTACGCGGAAAATTACCCGTGGCGTGGCGGCAATATTGAAGGGAAAGACCAAGAAACTGGAGTTCGGAAACCTGGACTCCGTGCGCGATTGGGGGCATTCAAAAGATTACGTAAAAGCGATTCATCTCATTCTCCAGCAGGAAAAACCGGACGAGTACATTGTTGCAACAGGAGAGGCGCACAGCATCAAGGAAGCGCTTGAGTTCTGTTTCAACGAAGTAGGATTGAATTGGAAGGATTATGTGGAAACAAACCCGCGATATTTCCGTCCGAACGAGGTGCCGTACCTCCAAGGAGACGCAAGCAGAATCCGCGCCTTGGGATGGAAGCCGGAGTACGGATGGAAAGAGACACTGCGGGAGATGCTACAGCACGATATTGAGCACTTTGATGGATTCCCGTCCCGGTTCAGGAAAATAGAGAAATAAATGGAAAAAGGAGACCGCGGATCGGCTCTCAAGAAAATACGGGTGGAAGTGCTCAACATGGTGCGTGCCGCAGGGGAAGGGCACGTACCGAGCGCATTTTCTGTTATAGAAATCTTATATGCATTGTATTCTCGCATGGGCGAGCGCGACAGGTTTTTCTTGAGTAAGGGGCATGCAAGTACGGCGCTCTACGCAACACTGGCGCACTTTGGTGCTTTGAATGAGCGCGAACTTCAAACATATGGGAAATATAATTCCGCGCTCGGCGGGCATCCTCATCGGAACGAGAAGAAAGGAATCATGAATTCTTCCGGTTCGCTGGGACACGGATTTCCTGTGGCCGCCGGCTATGCGCTCTCGCTCCGTTTGAAGCGGGGCGGCGGGCGCGTTTTTTGCCTCGTGGGGGACGGGGAATGCAATGAGGGGACGATATGGGAAACAGCACTCCTCGCGTCGCACCTGAAGCTTCGTGAATTGGTGTGCGTTGTGGATAATAACGGCTCACAGACAAGAGCTGTGCCTTCGGGAGACCTTGCGGAGAAATTCAGGAGTTTTGGATGGAACGCGGTGGAAGTTAAAAACGGACACCGAGTGAACGATTTAGAAAACGCGATATTCGCAGAACGCGGCGATGACGAGAGGCCGTATTGCGTCGTTGCGCATACAAAAAAAGGAAAGGGAGTCCGAGAGATGGAGGAAAACCATTTTGCTTGGCATCACCGGGCACCCACTCCGGAAGAATACGAACGGTTCGTCAAGGAGATTATGGGGAGCCCCGAAGAAGCATGAGAAAGCAATTTGCAAAGACCCTTCTTGAGACCGGCGCGGACGAGCGCGTTGCGGTGCTTTTGGGAGACCTTGGCCATTTCCTCTTGCGTGATTTTGAAGCGCGCTACCCTTCGCGGTTTTTCAATATGGGCATTGCGGAACAATCTATGATGAGCATGGCGGCAGGACTCGCCTTGGGAGGATTTTTCCCCGTTGTGCACAGCATTACGCCATTCATCACCGAACGGTGTTTTGAGCAGATAAAAGACGATTTGTGTTACCAGAACACCGGTGTGAATATTGTGAGCGTCGGGAGTGCATTTGACTATGCCGCACTCGGGTGCACTCACCATTCATATGACGATATAGGCATATTGCGCACTCTTCCGCGGATGCAAATCGTGTACCCTGCCGCACCTCATGAATTTGACATCCTTTTTAAGGAGGCGTATGCGAATGGCGCGCCGACTTATTTCCGTCTGCCGGAACATATCCACTCGCTTTCCACCCACCCGAAGTTCGGCGAGGTGGAACAGATGCGTGAAGGGAACGTTGTGACCGTGATTGCCGCAGGTCCGCAGCTCCAAAACGCGTGGGAAGCGGCTGAAGAAGCTGCGCGCGCAGGCGTGTTGTGCGACTTGTGGTACGTGACGACCATAAAACCCCTAAGCGCCGCATCGGAAAAGGCGATTGCGGCGAGCGTCGCAAAAACAGGGAAGGTGGTGACTGTTGAGGAACATTCTGTTATTGGCGGTATCGGAGACCTTATTGCCCTCATATGCGGAGGAGAACGGTTCACACATGTCCGCCTCGGCGTCAACGATAAATTCTTGGAGTGTTACGGAACATACGAGGAACATTGTAAGGCAAACGGTCTCACAAAAGAAAACATATTAAAAGCAATCCATGACAGCGCGGGAAGAAATCGTTAACGAGGACGCAGAGCGCGCAGTAATGCGGCTCGACGCAAGCCCCTTGCGCGGCGCGCGCGTACTTCTCGCGGGAGCGAACGGTCTTCTTGGATCCTCTTTCGCGCATTTTTTTAACCACCTGAACCGCTCGCAGGGATTTGGTATTTCGTGCGACTGCGTAACAAAGAACGAGCTTTCACCAGAGTCGCGCATATACGACCTGCGTGAAGCGTCCGGCTTCCGAATAATACAGGCAAACCTTGCAACAGACACCCCTTATGATGGTGCATATGATTTTGTTATATACGCTGCCGGTTATTCCGCCCCGCTCCGCTTTCTTCGTGACCCTCTTGAGGTTGTGGAAGTGAATTACGACGGCATGAAACGCTTGCTTCGCCACGTGCGTGAGAAGAGCCAGCGGGCAAAGGTTTTGTATTTCAGCAGCAGTGAGATTTACGGCAGTCCGCCGCCCGAGAGCATTCCGACGCCAGAAACATACCCGGGTAACTCGCCAGTCACAAACCCACGCGCCTGTTACGTGGAATCAAAGCGGCTTACCGAAGTTATGTGCCTTATCTATCGCAGTCAGGGCATAGACGTGAAAATTGTGCGGCCGGCTCTAACCTACGGGCCGGGGCTGGGACTTCAGGACGAAAGAGTATTGAGCCAGTTCGTTAGGAAAGCCCACCTTGATAAGAAGATAGATATGCTGGACGACGGGCGCGACCTGCGTGCATACTGTTATGGGGAGGACATGCTTGTAGAACTACTTCTCATTCTTCTCAAAGGGAAGGAAGTGATTTACAACGCCGGTTCCGACAGGGAAGAGGTAAGCATTAAGGACCTTGCGCTCACAATAGGGAGCATTATGGGAGTTCCGGTCAATGTCGGGGCGCCGCGGCAAGGAGCGGTGGGAGCGCCGGGGCGAGTGCTTCTTGATATATCTAAAGTAAGAAACGAATTCGGCTTCGCTCCAAAAGTAACACTTGAAGAAGGACTTCGGAGAACCATTCAGTGGGCGACATCAAATTCAGAGAATCAAAATAATGAATAAAACAGAGAAATCGAAAATTACCTTCTTTAAAGCAGACATCTCAACGCATGAGGATAATCGCCGCCGGATTTTTGGCATTGTTTTACCTGCCGAGATTAATTTTGCGGCAAGGGGAGTGAAAACGATAAATTTTTCAAGAAGCGGGGTAGTGGTCGGGAATCACTACCACACCATTGAATCGGGGCGAATTGAGGTTTACATCGGAATCGGCGCTCCGGGAGTGGAACTTTTCAACTTTGCGTATCGTGACGGCGGGGAAATAAAAGAAAGGATTATTTTCAATGGAGACAGCTGTTTTATCCCGCCCGGCTGCACACATTCCTTTAAGGTGCTTTCCGAGAACGCATCGTTGTGGGGATTTTCAAATCTTGAAGGATACGACCCGGCGCACGACGAGAAAGACGTCATATTAACTTAGTTGTGTTTTTATGGCTTCTTAAAAGAAGCCAAGGATATTGACAATTTGAGTTCGGGACAAAAATTCGGAAATAGGCTCATATGACAAAAACAAAACATATCACGCCAGCCGACTTTGAAGCTGTATGGGGCGGACCCTTGAGCGATTATGTAAAGGGGAAAATAGAGAAATACGACCTGCGCTACGAGGAATGCACCCGAGAGGAGCGTGACAAGTGGCTTCGCTTCATCTGCGAGGTCCTTTTACATCCGCGCGAACTCATAAAAGCGGGGTCTCACCGAGAGCAGGAGTGGGAAAAAGGATGGAGTGAAAACGCAAAGGCGTTTGCCGCGTCCCGAAATATCTCGGATATCTATCCGCACTACTTCGGGAAATATCCGGTAGGGCGGTGGCGCGGCGATTTGGTGAAGCCGGTAAGCGCGGACTATGAACGCCTCATGTTTGCCGTCATCCAGGACTGGCTTTTTGACATGTACCTGAAAGACACGAATGCCATTTATGAATTCGGGTGCGGTACGGGGCATAACCTGCTCCGCGCACGCGCGGCGAACCCTCGCGCAGCGCTCATGGGGTTTGATTGGGCAGAGTCGTCAGGAGACACCATTCGTAGCATGCGGGAAGCGGGAATTTTGGATAACGTTTTTTTCTCGCGGTTCGATTTCTTTAATCCCGATGCTACTGTTGCGTTTTCTCCCAATACAGGCGTCTACACGGCTGCGGCGCTTGAGCAAATCGGCAACAAATTTGAACCATTCCTCCAATTTCTTCTCAAGAAGAAACCGAAAGTATGCGTGCACATAGAACCTATTGCCGAGCTTTTGGACGAAACGAAGCTCTTAGATTACCTTTCCTTGGAGTACTTCAAGGCGCGGAATTATCTCTTCGGTTTCCTCACGCGCCTGCGGGAACTTGAAAAGGAAGGATACATAACAATTCACCGCGCACAGTGCACACACATTGGCAGCTTGTTTATAGAAGGATATTCGGTTGTCGTATGGTCTCCGCGTTCGCTTGAAGAGCCGAGAAAAAGCGATTAGAGTAGGAAAACATGTCAAAAACAGCAATCGGCATTATTGGTGTCGGCTACGTTGGCGGCGCGCTTCACGGGTGGTTTAAAAGTCAGCCGGAGCGCTTTGACGTTTTTGTATACGACAAATTCAAGCGTCTTGGCTCTCCAGATGAAGTGAATCGTGCCAGCATCATTTTTGTTGCGACACCAACCCCTTTCCGCGAAGACGCAGGGGGGTATGACGATTCTGCAATCCGCGACGCGCTTGCAAATATCCGCGACGGAAAGATGATAGTCATCAAGTCATCGGTCACCCCGGGCTCAACCGAACGGTTCCAAAAGGAGCATCCGCAGAAGATTCTCCTCTTCAGTCCGGAGTTCCTCAAGGCGCAGAACGCCGCGAGTGATTTCGTGAACTCCGAGCGCCAGATTGTAGGATATGCGGATGAGAAACACAGGGGAAAAGCTGCGGAGATACTCGCCATCCTGCCTCCAGCTCCCTACATGAAAGTGATGCGCGCAACCGAAGCGGAGATGGTGAAATTTTTCGGCAACACATACCTTGCGACGCGCGTGGTGTTTGCCAATCAAATCTACGACCTCTGCGAGAAACTGGGTATTGATTACAACGCGGTGAAAGAAGGAGTCGGGCAGGACCCGCGCATCGGCACGAGCCACCTGGAAGTTCTGCATGGTGAGCACCGAGGCTATGGCGGCCTGTGTTTCCCAAAAGACATGAAGGCGTTTATCCAATTCGCCGAAGCGCTTGGAGTAGACCTCGCTCTTCACAAAAGAGCGGATGAGGTGAACGAGAAACTGAAAAAAATACGGATATAATCTCCCGAAGTGTGATAATATGCCATACATGAAGTACATGTCGAACGTGAGGGAAATTGTGAAACGCATTTTGAGCTGGGGTAGCCCAGAAAAGTATGTCCGGAAACTGCATGAGAGTAAGAAATATTTGGAGGCATACAGCGAACATACCGATTCACGCATCACGACTGAACCTCACAATGCAATCGGTGGGTCGTGGGAAGAAATGGGAAAACTCCAGTTTGATTTTCTAGTGAAGAGAGGTCTCAGGCCGCACCATACGCTGCTTGACGTGGGGTGTGGCACCTTGCGGGGTGGGAGACATTTCATTAAGTACTTGAACGCTGGGAATTATACAGGCTTTGATATTTCCCCGAAGGCGATAGAATACGGCAGGAAACTTGTGGAAGAAGAAAGGCTTACGGACAAGATACCGGTGCTTTTCGTGAGTGAGGAGAAAAATCTGAAATTTGAAGAACTCCGAGGAAAAACGTTTGATTTTCTTCTCGCTCAATCGGTTTTAACGCACCTTCCCCCAGAGTCGATTGAAGAACTTTTTGAGAATATCGGTAAAGTCATGAAGGAGAAATCCTCCTTTTACTTCACGTATTTTGATGGGGAACGGTACAAACATTTTTCCATAGAAGATTTCCGCTATCCATTCTCTCACCTTGAGTCGCTAGCGAAGGAGCACGGGTTTTCCGTAAAGGATTACTCAAACGAATATCCGCACCCGATAGGGCAGAAAATGATTGAAGTAGTCCGCCATGGCGCAGGTCTCTAAAAAAGTTGCCGCGGAGCTGTATCAGAAGGCATACCTCATCCGCAGCGCGGAGCGGAAAATATGCGACAACTATCCGAAAGACGTCATGCAGTCGCCGATGCACATGTCTATGGGGGAGGAGGGGATAGTCGCAGGCGTGTGCCAGGCGCTCAAAAAGAAGGACCAAGTGTTCGGCACGTATCGGAGCCACGGTCTGTACCTAGCGAAGACCGGCGAAACGGATGACTTTTTTGCCGAGATGTATGGAAAAGTTTCCGGCATTGCGAACGGCAAGGCGGGGTCTATGTTTTTATCGCGGCCCGCGGCGGGACTCATAAGCGTCTCGGCCGTTGTAACAACAGCCATCCCAGTCGCTGTTGGAGCGGCGTACGCGAACAAACTGAAGAGAAACGGGAAAATAACTGCGGTCTTCTTTGGCGATGGAGCATTGGAGGAGGGAGCGTTTTGGGAAAGTTTGAATTTTGCCTGTTTGAAACAGGTGCCGATACTTTTTGTTTGCGAAGACAATGGGTTTGCCATTCAAACTCCTCTGCGCGCCCGGCGGGGTTACGCGTCAATTATCGACATCGTGAGCAGGTTTAAGAGCAATGTATTTCAAGGAGAAACAACCAACCCTGAAGTTATCTACGGTACCGCGCTGAAAGCAATTGCGGCAGTGAAGAAAACGCGCAAGCCAGCCTTTCTGCGCTTCAAGTATTACCGGTATTTGGAACACGTGGGCGTCCGCGACGATTTTGCCGTTGGCTACCGTCCCCGGAACGAATTCAAGAAATGGGAGAAAATTGATCCGGTCAAAGTTATGCGGAAGAATCTTTTGAGAAAGGGCATGACAGAGAAGACGGTGGTGGGGATGGAGAAAGCGATAGAAAAGAAAGTGGAACGGAGCGTTGCGCGCGCCGAAAAGGCTCCGTTCCCGCCGAGGTCAGATTTGTATAAAGACATTTTCTATGAAAAGAAATGAACGTTTCATAAGTTATAAGGACGCTCTGCGGGAGGCGCTCTTGCAGGAAATGGAACGGGATCGCCGGGTTTTTGTTTACGGTCTCGGTGTGCCAGATAACAATGCCGTCTTTGGCACGACAAGGGGATTGAAAGAGCGGTTCGGGCCGGAACGGGTTTTTGACACGCCGCTCTCCGAAGACGCAATGACGGGAATCGGGTTGGGCGCAGCCATTAATGGTCTGAAGCCCGTTCACCACCACATCAGAGTTGATTTCCTGCTTTTGGCCTTCAATCAGCTGGCGAACATGGTTTCCATTTTGCGGTACGGTTCTGGGGGAAAGGTAACGATTCCCTTCGTCATACGGGCAATTATTGGCAGAGGATGGGGACAAGGTCTCCAACATTCAAAATCAATGCAGTCGGTATTCGCGCACATTCCCGGGCTCAAGGTGATCATGCCTTCAACGCCGCACGATGCAAAGGGGCTTCTTACTGCCGCTATACGGGATGAAAATCCGGTCATATGTTTGGAGCACCGGTGGCTATATGACCAGGAAGGAAATGTTCCTTTGAAACAATTTACCGTTCCCTTAGGGAAGAGCAAGGTTCTGCGGAGAGGAAATGATGTAACTGTTGTTGCAACTTCCTGGATGAATATTGAAGCGAGGCACGCCTCTGAAATCTTAAAGAAAAGGGGCGTGAGCGTTGAAATTGTAGATCCGCGAACCATACAGCCGTTGGATGAAGCCACCATCATTCGTTCGGTAAAAAAGACCAGCCACTGCATTGTCGCAGATAATGACTGGCTGAACTGCGGCTTCAGCGCAGAAGTGGCGGCAAGGGTTTCGCGGGAATGCTTTGGCGAACTCAAATCGCCGGTTGAGCGGATCGGTTTTGCGCCGACGCCGTGCCCCATGACGCGGGTTCTAGAAGACGAGTTTTACCCGAACGCAGGAGATATTGTGAGAGCCATTGAAAAAGCGCTGAAATTGAAGCCAATGGACCTCTCAAAAGAACGATTCTACAGCCACGAGAACAGATTCAAGGGTCCTTTCTAATGAGAATATCTCAAAATCTTAAGAGCGTTTGTTTTTTTCTCTTCCTCGCGGCAGTACTTATCGCTCTTATCGTTTTTCTTAATCTATCCCTCATGCAGGCCGCAAAAGACGGCGGGGACAGTAGTTGGTATGTTGCAATGGCTGAAGGTCGTCTCCACGAGGTCATAGAGCCCTACTCCGCGCGTTTTCTGCACACGTCGCTTGCCGGCTGGCTGAGCAAGCTCTTCTCAACGGATGCGGCGCATGGTTTTTTGGTTCTTGCCGTCTTTTCGGTTTTTGCATTCCTCCTTATAGGCGGATTTCTTCTCAAGAAAACGATTCCTTCCCCCTTGCTCCTCATGTTTCTTTTCGCCGTGCCGTATCTTGTCATGGTTTTAAGGAGGAATATCCAGCCGGATGCATTTTCGCTTTTTCTCACAGCTCTCTTTTTCCTCCTTTTGTTTTATGAGAAAGAAAAGACGGCGCTTATTACCCTCTTCCTTTTGTTTCTTACGCGCGAAACGACAATTCTTTTGGGTGTCATTCTTGTTGCCGTATCGTGGTTTCGCGGGAAGAAGCTATTTGCCCTCGGGGCGCTTGTCGTCGTAATCATCTCATTCCTGGTGAGCGGTTCCATAAGCGGGATAGGTCAGCCGAATTCGCACGACCTGAACCCTCTTGTTTTCATGATGTTCAAATTTCCGTACCACTTCCTGGCAAATGGTATGGGTGTGCGATTATGGGTGACGGGCTACGATTTTTGCGAGCCAGTGCTTAAATTGCAGCTACCGCCGCTTGGTGTATTGGGGTCAATACGCGAAGTAGGCTTTTGTGGATTTGATGCCGCCCTGCCTTTAAGAAACTATATCGCGCTTTTCTCGACGTTCGGCGTCATGCCTCTCGCATTCGTCTATGCGTTCGCAAAAAAGGGCTGGCGCACCATGAAAGAACTTCCGTTTTGGTTTCCGGTTGCGGTCATATATGGTCTTGCCATGTACGCGGTAAGCATTCCTGCTGGAACGGGTGTTTCACGCATTGTTGGTTACGCATGGCCTGTGTTCCTGCTTGCGACGCCGTTTCTTGTGGCACCGTTTGTAAGGGAAAATAGGCGGTTTCTTGCAAAGTTCGCCGGCACTCAGGTGTTCGCCGCATGGATGCCATTTATTGTCCAGGAAGCGGGAGGTTTCGCATCGGTTCCGGTTATGTTTTTCACGCTCGCAGCGCTCGGTGCAGCGTATGTATATACCTTTTTACTTCTTAAGAAAACTTTCTCATCTCATTTTCCGGTGATAGGATAACCATCATGGAACAGGGTATGGAAAAATGCAGGGTGCTGGTGACGGGAGGGCTGGGTTCAATCGGTCACATCCTATGCGCCCGCCTCATACGCGAAGGATACGAGGTCGTTATCGTTGACGACCTCTCTGTTGGACGAAAGGAATTCCTGGAAAACCTACCGGGAGTGAAGCTTTACGAGTGCGATGTAGCAGATAACCGAGGTTTAGAGAAGGTTTTCGGAGAAAGCGATGTTGGCGCGGTAGTACATCTTGCCGCAAAGCATTACATACCGTATTGCGAGGAACATCCAAAAGAAACGGTACGGGTTAACGTCGTCGGAACGCTGAACGTGCTGGAAGCAATGAGACAGCACGCGGTGCCGCGTCTTGTTTTTGCGTCAACATCATCGGTATACAAACCAGGAGAAAGACCCTACCAGGAAGACGACTCTCTTGAACCGGTCAACGTGTATGGCGCGACGAAACTCGTGTGTGAGGAGGCTGTGAAGCGATTTTCTCCGCAGTATGGCGTTGCGTACACAATATTACGGTTTATGAACGTGTACGGCCCAGACGATCTGGTGCATCATGTGATCCCGGAAATGGTAAAACAGGCGCGTTCTTCGGATGTGATAAAGGTGGGGAACACGGAAAGCAAGAGGGATTTTATAAAATCGGAAGACATCGCCGACGCCATCGTCAGATGCCTAGAAAACGATGTCGCCCGCAATAATGTTTACAACGTAGGAACAGGCAAGGCGCTGTCGGTCAAAGAGGTATTTGATGCGTTGTGCAAGGCAGCGAATAGAAAGCTCGTGCTTGAAGTTGATGAAACGAGGAAAAGGAAGGTAGATCCGCCCGTGCTTCATGCCGATATTTCAAAAATAATGAGAGAACTTGGCTGGCAGCCGGGCAAGGAATTCTCCCTTGAAGAAACATTCGCAAAAACAAGATTTTGGCCTGCATGAGAATCTTATTTGCCGCATCCGACACGGAAGCAGTCGGCGGCATTCAGCAGTACAACAGGAAATTTCTTGAATGTCTGCGAGTGCGCGGTGACGAAGTGCGCCTTGTGGAATTGAAACGCGGCGAAATGATCAAGAAAATCCGCTTTGCGGCCGAAGTGCTTGCACAGAGCGCGCGGTGGAAACCCGACTTGGTGGTATGCGCGCACGTGAATTACGCACCCCTTGGATTTCTTGCAAAAAAGCTGTTTGGGCGGAGATATATGGTATGCACGCATGGTATTGACGTGTGGGAAGTGAAAAGCGGCTTCAAGCGCACGGCATTGCGGGAGGCAGACCTGGTGACGACTGTTGCGGAATTTACGCGGGACAAAATCGTAAGCCAACTGCCGGAAACACAAGAACGAGTATATCTCCTGTATAACTCTGTGGACGGCAAGCGGTTCGTGCCGAAAGAGAAATCGGCGAAACTCGTGGAAAGGCATAATCTTCGAGGCAAAAAGGTAATATTCACCGTTGCACGCCTTTTGAAGCAGGAAGGATATAAAGGGTATGACCGGGTTATCGAATCCCTACCGCGCGTTCTGGAAACGATTCCCAATGCTGTTTATCTTCTCGGAGGTAAAGGCGATGATGCCGAGAGAGTGAAAAACCTCATCCGGAAGTTCGGCTTGGAAAAAACAGTCATCATGGCAGGATACATTCCGGAAGAGGAGATTGTTGACTATTACAACCTTGCTGACGTGTTTGTCATGCCGTCTAAGGCAGAGGGAGCGCCGACAGTCTTTATGGAGGCGCTTGCCTGCGGCGTGCCAGTCATTGCAGGGAACAAAGACGGGTCAGGCACACCTCTTATGAACGGCGAGCTGGGCCTCCTTATAAACCCCGACAGCGTGGAAGAAATTGCCTCGGCAATCATCACCATCTTAAAGGGCGAGGCAAAGAAAGAACTTCTTGACCGTGACTTCCTGCGGAGGAAGGTTTTGGAGGAATTCGGTTTGGACAGCTTTTCGGCAAGAGTTGACGAAGCGCTCCGCCGCGCCGTGCATGGGGCATTTGCGGTTGCCGGAAAAGTCACATAGAATTGAAGCCATGAAAATCAAGAGGCTTCAGCCAGAGTGCAATCTGGCAACGGTTCGGGACGGGCGCGGCGGCATCTTCACGTTTTATCCAGAGAAACCGGTCGTTGAGTTCAACTTCCAGTTCATCAACAAAAACACTATCCGGGGGAATCACTATCACCCGGAGTTTGACGAATACTATCTCTTCACCGAAGGAAACGGCGTTGTCGTCACAAGAAATGACGAAGGCAAAGAGGAATTCCTCTATGTAGGCACGGGGGACTGCCTCTACATACCACAGGGCGTTTCCCATGTCACGTACGCCATTACAGATATCAAATATGTGACGTTTCTGACCAAGAAATGGAACGACTGCGAGAAACCGATTGTCCACGAGGATTTGGGAATGGGAGCGGCGCCGAAATGAACGTTTCTCGAAAATTGAAATTCGGCGTGTTAGGCTGTTCACGCGTTGCCGGGCGCGGGGTCGTGCCGGCCATCTTAAACTCCGCTTTCTCGGAACTCGGCATAATTGCGGGGAGGTCGCCGGAGGAGGCGAAGGAATTCGGCGCCCAGTTCGGATGCGGCTCGTTCGGGACATACGAAGACGTTTTGAAAAGCGACGTGGACGTCGTATACGTCTCGCTTCCCAATGCGCTCCACGAGGAGTGGAGCGTGAAGGCGGCGAACGCGGGGAAGCACGTCTATTGCGAGAAGCCTGCAGGGACGTCATACGCCGCCGCGAAAAGTATGGTTGAAGCGGCAAAAGCAAACAGGGTGCGGCTCATAGAAGGCCTCATGTTCAGATATCATCCGCAAAACGCGCGGGTGAAGGAACTGATAAGGAACGGCGCTCTGGGAGAAGTTCTGAAATTCGACGGCTCTTTCGGATACGCCATGCCGGGAAGGGAAGAAAGTCAGATGAAACGTGAATCTCAGGGCGGGTCGCTCCATGCCTGCGGAGTATATCCCGTCGCGGCGAGCAGGATAGTATTCGGAGAGGAGCCGATGAGTGTCTTTTGCACATTGAAGATTGATGAAGCAAGCGGTGTTGACCTAGAAGCACATCTCCTTCTGAAATACTCGAGCGAGAGAACGGCCTTCGTTTCGTCCCTCTTCGGTTCGTATTATGAGTCAACATACAGCGTATTAGGCACGAAAGCTCGCGTGCGGCTCCCACGGGCATATGCTGTCCCGCGGGATATGGAAACAAAAATGTTTTTCGATGCAGATGACAGGGTGACCGAGACGGTGTTTCCGCCGGCAGACCATTTTAAGTTGCTCTTGGATGATTTCTGCGGCGAGATTCTGAAAGGCAAAGAGAGTGCTATAGATTACGAAGGGGATCTCCTGGCCCAGGCGAAGGTTATTGAAGCGGCACGGATATCTGCAGAAAAAGGGTGCCCGGTGAATATCTCGAAAATAATATGAAGGAGTTGGACAAGGAGTTGGACATAGTTATCCCCGTCTACAATGAGGGGGAGAATATAGTCGAGACGCTCATTGCCCTGAAACAGAGCGTAAAAACATCCTTCCGAGTGCTTATCTGTTATGACTTCAATGAAGACAATACCTTGCCGGCAGTGCGCGATGCCAGGGGTGCGGGATGCGACGTGCAGCTGGTGAAAAACAGGGGAAAGGGAGTGCATCACGCGATCATGACCGGGCTCGGGGAAACAGAGGCAGACGCCGTGCTTATGTACCCAGCAGACGAGTCCTACAATACGGTCATCATTGACGCGATGTACACGAAGCTCCGGGAGGGGAATGATGTAGTCGGCGCAAGTAGGTTTATGAAAGGGGGTGCCATGAAGGGCGGTCCCTTCCTGAAGTCGCTCGTTCTGCGCGCGGCCGCGTTTACACTCAAGCGGTTCGGGGGTCTTGGCGCGAGCGACGCGAGCTATGCGCTGAAGATGTTTTCACGGCGCATCCTTGATACGGTGGAGATTGAGTCAACAGATGGCTTTACGTTTGCGATTGAACTTCTTGTGAAATGCCACCGGTTAGGATGGAAAGCTGCCGAAGTGCCGGCACGCTGGCTCATGCGCGAGAAGGGACAAAGCCGTTTTAATTTTAGAAAATGGTTGCCGCATTACTTCAAATGGTTTTTATATGCGTTTGCAACAACGTACCTAAGAAGGGGGTCGGAGACAGTTAAGCTGAAGTCGGGAGCAGAAATATAAGCCCTCTTTTCTTTTCCACCCGCATTGATTAAGATGTTGGGCAATGAAATACGACCTTTGTATTATCGGAGGAGCCGGGCACGTAGGACTCCCCCTGGGAGTGGCCTTTGCAAATAGCGGTGTGAGAACGGCGATTTTCGACGTTAACCAGGAGGCTCTTGAAAAAATTAGGTCCGGCCAGTTTCCGTTCAAAGAGAGAGGCGGAAATGAAGCGCTCCAGACAGCCTTGAGAGCAAATACTCTTTTTGTCACCGACTCCCCGGAATCAATAAGCGATTCCAAATTTATAATTATTGTCGTTGGCACGCCGATTGATGAATATCTGAGTCCGAATCATAGTCTTACCACGAAACTGCTGGATAAGTACTTTGATTATTTTAGGGATGGGCAAATTGTAATCCTACGGAGTACGGTTTACCCCGGCACAACTGAAAAAGTTCAAAATTATTTTCAGAAGAGGGGTAAACAAGTGAAACTAGCCATGTGTCCCGAAAGAATCTCTCAAGGGTACGCCTTGGAAGAATTTAAAGTTTTACCTCAAATTATTTCGGTCATTGACGACTCCGCTTTTGAAGAAGTTTCTTCCTTGTTCAAAAAAATCGCCTCCGCAGAAATTATCCGTATCAAACCAATTGAAGCGGAACTTGCGAAACTTTTTACCAATGCATGGCGTTACATAAAGTTCGCCGTCGGAACGCAGTTTTTTACCATAGCCCATGACCATGGTTTGGATTATCACCAAATCGAGAAAGCTATGAAGAAAGATTATGCCCGAAACAACGATTTACCTGCCCCCGGTTTTACCGCCGGACCCTGTCTCTTAAAAGATACTATGCAGCTTGCGGCTTTCACCAACAACAATTTTTTATTGGGACACGCGGCTATGCTCGTGAATGAAGGCCTTGTCAACCATATAATCCAGGGCCTGAAGCGTGAATATCCCGAATTTCTCAAAGACAAAACACTCGGCATTTTGGGGATGGCCTTCAAGGCCGATAACGATGACCACCGCGACTCGCTTTCATACAAACTTCGCAAAATCGGACGAGTTGAGTGTAAAAACGTGCTTTGCACAGATGTTTACATTAAGGATCCTAGCTTCGTGCCACTTGAAACGGTACTTAAAGAATCCGACATTTTGGTTTTGGCGACGCCGCACGCGAAGTATGCAAGTATAGACCCTCGCAAATATCCAGATAAGAAATTCATTGATATATGGAATTTCTGGGGTGCCCAGAAAACAAAAAGGATACTTATCACGGGGGCAGCCGGTTTCATTGGCTATCACCTTGCATTGCATCTTCTTGAGAAATACGGCAACGAGTGCGAGCTTGTGCTCGTGGACAATCTTCAAAAGGAGGGCATGGACGAGGAGCTCAAAAAACTCATCGGGAATCCTCAAATTTCATTCAAGAACCTTGATCTCACCGACCCCCACGCGTACGGAGAGATTGGAGAGAATTATGACTATGTCTATCACCTTGCCGCGATTAATCACACTCAACTCTTTTATGAAATACCGCATAAGATATTGCGGACAAACACGCTTTCTCTCATACACATGCTGGATTGGTTCAAGGAAAAGAGCAACAAGGGAAAATTCTGTTTTACCTCATCAAACGAGGCGTACGCGGGCGCTTTGAACGCGTTCGGAACACTGCCTCTGCCGACACCGGAGGATGTGCCACTCGTCATAGAAGATCCTAAAAATCCGCGCTGGTCGTACGCCGCAACGAAACTCGTCGGCGAACTTTTCGTCAATCATTACGCGAAAATGTATAATTTCAGGGCACTCATCGTCCGTCCGCACAATTTCTACGGTCCGCGGGCGGGGCATGGGGGACATGTCATACCCGACTTCGCAGAACGTATCGCAAGGCAGATTGACCCATTCCCCATCTATGGAGCGGATGATACACGAACATTCTGCTATATTTCTGATGCAGTACGGGCGATGTCGGCGCTCATGGACTCTCCTCAAACCGACAAACAACCGATTGAAACGGTACATATCGGTGACTTCGAGGAAATCACCATGCAGGAACTTGCTCACAAGATGTTTGAGACAGCCAATTGGAGACCGCAGTCGCTTGATATTAAAAACTCTCCCTCCGGAAGCGTAAAGAGGCGTTTAGCCAATATAACGAAGCTTCAGGGCCTGACTGGCTGGAGGCCGGAAGTATCCCTTATGGAAGGATTGAAAAGAACATATGACTGGTACCTCAAGCACCCCCGCGGTGCATAGAGTAACAAACGGTCCCAAGAACCATTTTTTCGGCTTTCACGATACGTGCCCGTGGGACGTTTCCGATGAGCGTCTCCTCGCAATGGAAACAGATTTCATTAACCGCGCTCCCGCGCCGGGAGATAAAGCGCGGATTTGTCTTATTGATACGAAAAGCGAAGAACTTAAAATTATCGCGGAAACCCGCGCCTGGAATTTTCATCAGGGTTCGCGCCTCCAATGGATGCCGGGAGCCGCAGACAAGATTGTTTATAACGACCGGGATGGGAATGGTTTTATCTCGGTTATTATGGACGTCAAAACTGGCAAGAAAACCACCTTTTCCTACCCGGTCTACGCGGTGAACCCGGCAGGAGATTACGGTTTGGGAGTTAACTTTCCGCGCCTGCAAAGATACGGCAGTTACGGCTATTGGTCGGATATCAAAAATACCGACGACCCCTTTCCCGAGGACGACGGCATATTCAAAGTTGACTTCGGGACGGGAGAAATAAAACTTGTTGTTTCCATTCATGATATCGCTCATTTTGAAAACGTTCCCAAAAACTCCGAGAAGCACTGCCTGACGCATCTCGTTTTTAACCCTTCAGGAACGCGCGTTGCCTTCATCCATAAGTGGAAAATGGAAGATGGCGGTTTCTCGCAAAGGTTTATGACAATGGACGCCGACGGCACAGACATCTATTGTCTTCCCGGTAACATCACACACTTTAACTGGAAAAATGACGCCGAGATGCTGGGTTACGGGAAGTTCAGCCCGCGGATACTGGCTCTGCGGAAGAGAGGGGTTTTTAAGAACCCGGTGCTCGCACCGCTTCTTAAGATTGCGCGCGTGATGCGTGGCGGATTGAAACAGCGAATTGCCGGACAAAGCTATCTCCTTTTTAAAGATAGAACTCAAAGCGTGAAACGGATTGGAGTTGGTGTATTAATGGAGGATGGGCATCCGTCCATATGTCCGCAAAACTCCGATTGGTTTGTTACAGATACGTATCCCGATAAACATCACTTCCGCACGCTCACGCTCTACAATCTAGTAACGGGTGAGCTTAGAGAAATCGGGCGATTCTATTCCCTCCCAAGCGCCTCATGTGGGGTATCTGGCGACTGGGATGTGAGCGAAATGCGTTCAGATCTTCACCCGCGCTGGAACCATGTGGGCGATGAGATTTGTTTTGATTCAGTTCACGAGGGGACGAAACAGATGTATATTGTGGGTGTATGAAACCTTTCAAGGACATAATAGTCGTAGGCCCGCAGCATCCCGACACGCTTCCTAAGAGCGTTTTAGAAACGCTACGGGACATGGGGCATAACGCTTCCGCCGTTGACGAGAGAGAACTGCTTGGCACGTCTTTTAGGCGGGGCATAGAAGGAAGAGGGCGCATTAGTTTTTTCACAAAGCTGAAAAAGGCAGGCGTTGAAGCGCTCACAAAAAACTCGCCGGAATTTGAGCGCCGCGTTTATGACCGCCTAGCCTCTTTGATTGAATCAAAAAATCCCGACCTAGTGATTACACACAGCGCGTGGATTCCACCGGAAGCCATCGCTCGCCTGAAGAGGAACACTCACGCGAAAATTGTTTTGTGGTTTCCCGACCATCCCGGGAACATTGGCCGCCAGTATCTTTTTGCTTCTCCTTATGACGCGCTGTTCTTTAAAGATGCGTTTTTGGTGGACCGGGCGCGAAGTTTGAATTTGAACGCCCACTACCTGCCGGAAGCGTGCATGCCGAAGTGGCACAAGCGGGTGGAACTTACGGAAAAGGAAAAGGAGACGTACGGCTGTGACGTTACGACTGCCGGCAATATGTATTATTATCGGGCAAAAGTTTTTGAGCCGCTTATTGACTCGTATAACGTCAAAATATGGGGGCCGGATATCCCTGCGTGGCTCAATTCTTCCGTACGGAGGGCGCATCAGGGGAAGAGCGTCACCGAACTGACGAAATCAAAAGCGTTTAATGCCGCGAAAATAGTCCTCAACACATTCCAAGGGGAAGTAAGCGGCGTGAACCAGCGTTTCTTTGAAATAGCGGGGTGCGGCGGGTTTCAACTTTGCGAGTACCGGGACGCCGTAAGCGATTTTTTTGAAATCGGGAAGGAAATAGCCGTATTTCACGACCTAAAGGAATTAACGGAAAAAATTGATTATTATCTCGCGCACCCCGAAGAGCGGCAGAAAATAGCCGATGCCGCATATGCCCGCGCTCATCGCGAACACACATTTGAACAGAGGTTAAAAAAGATGATGGAGATAATTTCTGACTGAAATGACAAAAATGAGGGCAATCTATCACAAAATAAGGAGAACAATACTTTCGTGGTTTACTCTGCCGAGGTATGCCTACATCGAAAAAGTAAAAGTGCCGATGAAAAATTGGATGATGCACCAGTTCACTTTTGGCGGAGCAAAACTGAAACTTGTGTACGAAGAAGAACTTGTTGAGGAGGCTAAGAAGTTTGTGCGGCCGGGTATGCTCTTTTTTGATATTGGAGCAGGAATCGGGGACTGGAGCTACATATTCGCGTCTTTGGGGTGTGAGGTATACGCATATGAATCCGATGAGAACTTGCAGAAGTTTATAAAAAAAATTGTGGGAAGGGATAATCTGCCAATTAAGGTGTTCGGAGAATTCAAGAAATTCGAAGGTGTCATGCCCGGCTTTGCGAAGATAGACGTTGACGGTGGAGAGGGGAATATCATCATGAACAGTCTTGATGCCCTCAAAGAAAGCGACGTCACTCTCGCCTTGGAAGTCAGGAATGAGACGTTTTACCTCATAGACGAGCTGAAAAAAATCGGCTACAGGGAAGTTAAAAGATTCGGGGACGACAATCGTGTGATTTTTCTTAAGAAATGACATGTCTCACCCCCTTATCTCAAAAGCATTAACATGGTTTTTTGAGGAGCTCAATAACCGGAAGGTTCAATATGCCGTTTTACGGAAGGAAGAGCGCATTCCTGACGCCGCAGGAAACGATATCGACATACTGTTCGGCAAAGACAAATACTCTCAAGTGCGGGAAATGATCCGCGAGTGCGCCGATAAATTCGGCTTCAAAGTGTATGAACGGAGGGACGTTGAAGGGCTCTACTCCATTCTTTATACGTTCGTTGAGGGAAAGCTTGTTTTCTTCCGCCTTGACTGTGCGCACAAGATGAAAAACCCCGATGCCCTGCTTCGCGCTCGCACACAAAACGAGAAGGGCATATATTATCTCCCGCCGGGTCTTCATAAGAAGAAAAGCAAAAGCCGCTTCAAGAACCTCCTGACATATCCAGCGCGATTCCTCTTTCCGCCGGGGAAATTCATCGTTATCGTTGGTCCCGACGGCGTAGGCAAATCAACGACAGCCGAGCTTATGGCACAGCTCCTTGAAGCATTCCATATCCCCGTCGCGCACATGCATCTGGGATTCCGGCCCCGGATTCTGCCGACGCGGAAGGGATTCGCGTCTTTTGGGAAAGAAAAACCGGCCCCGGGAGAGAAGTCAAAAACCCCGGGACTTGTGCGTTTCCTGTATCACGCACTGGACTATCTTTTGGGCTACTTCCTAAAAATTCGCCCCCTGCTCATTAGGGGACGCCTCGTCATCGGGGAAAGATACTTCTACAATTATCTTGTTGACCCGCGACAGAAGAAAGAATTGAAGTTTCCCCCCTGGTTGCCACAGCTTGTGTACGCATTATTTATTCCAAAGCCGGACATGGTTATCCTGCTCTCAAACGACCCGGAGACAATTTACAAAAGGAGACAGGAACATTCAATTGAAGAAATCAGCCGGCAGATTGGGAAATATCGGGCGATCGGCCAAAAAGCAGAGAGCTTTCTTGAGGTGAAGACCGATAAACCGGCGGAAGAAGTAGCTGTCAGCATAGTTAAGAAATTGACAGATGACCGATAGCAAGAAGTACAAACTGGCGATACTCATATCGCATCCGATTCAATACCACACGCCGCTTTTTCAGGCGCTGGCAAGACATCCCGAGATAGACCTCACCGTTTATTACTGTTGGGATTTTGGCGTGAAAAAACAATCGGCTGAACCTGAATTCGGCGTTGCATACGAGTGGGACATTCCGCTCCTTGAAGGGTATAAGTACAAGTTTCTAAAAAATTTAAGCCTTCGACCATCAGAAAAATTTTGGGGGCAGGTGAACCCGGACGTTATGAGGGAAATATGGAAAGAGCGATATGACGCCTTGTGGGTTCACGGATATTCGTTTTTCACCGATTGGCTCGCATTTCTCGCGGCGAAATTAAGAGGAACGCCGATTTTCATTCGCGGCATAACGCATCTTTTGGATAAGAAACCATGGCACATCCGCCTTATAAAGCGGCTTATGCTTTCGGTGCTATTCAAAGCATGCGCCGCATGCCTCTACATAGGAAAGCATAATAAAGATTATTACCAGCACTATGGCGTTCCCGAACGGAAGCTGTTTCTTGTGCCGCATGTCGTCGGAAACGACTTTTTCAGAAAGTTTTATGAGGAGCTGAAACCGCGCCGCGCCGAGATTCGAAAGGAATTCGGTTTTACGGGCGACGACCCGGTCATCCTCTTCGCCGGAAAATTAATTCCCAAAAAGCGCCCCTTGTGGGTTCTTGAAGCATACCGGAAAGTCCGAGAGCAATATCCATGCAAAATGCTCTTCGCCGGAGAGGGACCGCTAAGAAAAGACATTGAGTCAGAGGTGAAAAAACATGGCATCCCCGACGTAGTCATTACGGGTTTTTTGAACCAGACGGAGATGCCGCGAGCGTATGTTTCCGGAGACATGCTTGTGCTCCCGTCGGCATACGGTGAAACGTGGGGACTTGTCGTAAATGAGGCAATGAATTTTGTTCTGCCTATAATCGTTTCAGATAAAGTAGGATGCGGACCCGATATGGTTAAGGAAGGGGAGAACGGATATATCATACGCTCTCCTGAAAAACTGGCCGATGCGCTGCGCGAAATTGTTTCCGACGGTGAAAAGCGGCGCGAGTTTGGGAAGCGGTCGGCAGAACTGGTATCCATATGGAACGTGGAACAGGCCGTTCGGGGAGCATACGCCGCCTTACGGTCAATTTATGAATCCGTTTAGCTTAAAAAATACAACTTTTCTCGGGAAGCTCGCGCGCCTTCCCCTGAAACTTATACCCCCACACGCTGTGGTTCGCATTCTGCAGGGAGCAGGACGGGGCCTGAAATGGATAAAGGGGAGCGGCAATAATTCCTACTGGCTCGGCACGTACGAGGCAGACAAGCAGAAAGCAATCAAGGAAACGCTCAAGAAAGGAATGGTTTTTTATGACCTAGGGGCGCACGTTGGCATTTTCACCTTGCTGGCGGCAACAACTGTTGGGGAAAGAGGGTTGGTAATTGCTTTTGAACCGTCCGAGAGGAACATCAGCTACCTTGAAAAACACATCATACTTAATGGATTCGGCAATATTGCGGTCAAAAAAGGCGCGGTGGCGAAAAAGAGCGGCAGTACACGCTTTAAAGAAGGGGGAAGCAGTGCGGGTGGCCATATCTCCGACGGCGGGACGGTGGTTCGGACATATTCAATCGATGAATTGGTAGTGGGCGGATTGCGGAAACCGGACGTAGTGAAAATTGACGTGCAGGGAGCAACGCTCCTCGCACTTCAGGGGATGGAAAGAACTCTGAAAGAGGGGAATATAAAACTGTTTATTGCCATTGATAATACCCCCCGGGCAGGCATTGAACCATTTACCAAAAGAGATGTGCATAATTTTCTGAAATCGGCGGGGTACACAACAGTGGGGATGAATGGAGAAAAAGTGCCGGATAGCGCGGTTGAAGAGGTGAATGAAATAATAGCATATAAGGCGAAATGAATTTTGAAGACTTTTTCGGGCAGGACACGTCAAGTGGAAAACGACTTGCTATTTTGAGCGGCGGATTCCCCGAAAACGGAGTTGCTGTTCCGTTGTTTTCACGGAGCGTTTTCAAAAGTGCTATGCGTGAGCTTGTAACATACAAGGGAAGGACGCCGCTCCGGAAACTTACGATACGCACAGTAGGAATTTTGGGCGGAGTTCTCGGAGGCGCGCCATTCAAAAAGAAATTCCATCTTGCAGATAAAGAGGATAGTTTTTTTGCCTTTCTGAAATCAAAACTTGGCGAAGACGTGACGTGTTCAATATATGTTGGCTCAAGGAAGTTCATCCTGCCCACGTTCAGGGAAAAAGACGGAAAGCTCTTAGGTGTGGCGAAGGCATATTTCCCGGGTCGTGAGTCCGCCTACGGAGAAAACGAGGCACACATATTGGATGAGTTGAGTGAAATGCGCCTCGCTGGTTTCAGTTTCCCTCAAGTGCTTGCCAAAGATTATTTCAGAGGAGCGCTCGTCGTCATTCTCTCTTCTTTTCCAAATCTAAAAAATGCGAGGTCAATCACGGAGCGGCACACTGATTTTTTGAAGCAACTCTCTGGGAAAACAGGTGCGAGAACCGCGTTTGCGGAGTCGGCGTTTCGAAAACAGATTGAAGGAGAAACCACCTTCCTGAAGTCGGAATTCCCGGGAGATTTTCGACACGTGGAGCATTTCCGTAAAGATGCCGTCCGAAATCTTGAGGGCAAAGAATTTTTCTTTTCCCTCACGAAACGGGAATTTCCTTTTTTTGAGCTATTCACGTCACGCGCCGATAGCACAAGAACGGATGTTGTCATTGATTGGGAACATGCGCGACACGGTTTTCCTCCCATTTTTGACGTGTTCAGCCTGCTTATGAGTTCGGCAAGGTTCAAAAAAGGAGATTATACCGCGCTATACGAAAAGAACGTTATGGACCTTTTCTTTGGAAAAAACAAAAAAGCAAGAGGATTCTTGAGAAAGATGATGAATTTCTGGAATATAGCTCCGGAAGACGGGTATCATTTCTTTGTGCTTTATCTCATTGACCAGCTCTACTTGCATCGTCATGTTGGTCACCGTGCTTCGGCAGAAAGGATCACATCACTCTTTGAGCGTTTCGGCGCCGACGGTGCCCCGCAAAAATTATGGAAAATCTAATACTCCGCCTCTTCGGCTTCCTGCCGACAGTTCTTTTTGGCGACGCCGCCGTTTTTGACCGGTGGCTGTGGCTTAAGCGACACCTTGGACGAGGCAGGACGCTTGACGCCGGTTGCGGCTCGGGAGCGTTTGCCATATACGCCGCGAAGCGGGGGAATGAAGCTGTTGGCATATCGTTTGACGAAAGGAACAACAAAGTCGCCTCGGAACGGGCGAAACTTCTCGGTGTGCAAAACGTTTCGTTCCTCTCTCACGACCTGCGCCGCCTTGACGAACTGGCGGAGAAACTCGGGACCTTTGACCAGGCCATTTGTTTTGAAACGATAGAACACATAGTGAACGACAAAAAACTCCTCCGCGACATTCGAGGCATGCTGAACCCGGGCGGCGAACTGCTCCTCACTGCGCCGTACACGCATTACAAACGGATTATGGGAAATAAGATTTCCGAAGTTGAAAACGGCGACCATGTGCGCTGGGGATACACGCACGAGGAAATTGAATCGCTTTTGAAAGAAGCCGGGTTCGCGGTTAAAACTCGTGACTATGTAACGGGCGCAATTTCGCAGTGGCTTATCCTTCTCTATCGCGCCTTGTCGCGCGTGCTCCCGTATCAAGCGGCATGGGCAGTGGTGCTTCCGTTTCGGCTCCTCACAGTGCTTGACCCCGTCGTTACGAAGCTTCTCCGTTACCCATATCTTTCAATCGCAATTGTCGCAGAGAGAAATTGATTAAGCACATGAAAGTCATTATTTCAGTCCCCGGCAAATTTCATGCGTTTGACCTCGGGCGCGAACTCATGAAGCGCAATTGCCTTGAAGAACTCATAACCGCGTTTCCGAAGCGCAAGGCGGGGGAGTACGGCATTCCGAGGGACAAAATCGTTTCCCTCATGGCGCCTGAAGCAATATTTCGCGTCTGGAGAAAATTGCCGCCGTTCATCCGGAGAATCTATAACCCGCACTACCTGGTGAGCAGTGTGTATGACGGTCTTGCGGCGAGGAATCTTCGTTCCGCCGACGTGTGCGTCGCTTGGGCGGGATATGCGCTGAAAACGCTTACGGAAGCGAAAAAGCGGGGCATGGCAGTCGTTTTGGAACGGGGAAGCTCTCATATAGAGTATCAAACACGGATATTGAAAGAAGAGTACGAAACTTTTGGCGCGAACGTGCGCCTCGCTCACCCGAAAATCATTGAGAAAGAACTCCGGGAATACGAAACAGCCGACCGCATAGCCGTGCCGTCGTCGTTTGTGAAGAAGACATTCATTGAAAAAGGAATCC
>MFKH01000010.1:102290-105816 GCA_001779505.1 Candidatus Jorgensenbacteria bacterium GWA1_54_12
CTTCCGAACGCAGAGCTTATGCTTATTGGCGGCATGAACGACGAAATAAAACCGTTCTTCAAAAAATACGAGGGCTCGTTTACGTACATGGGGCGCCGGCCGCAAGCAGAGCTCTATCGGCACTTCTCAAACGGGTCCGTTTTTGTCATAGCGTCAATCGAAGAAGGGCTTGCGCTTGTCATTCCGCAGGCAATGGCATGCGGTCTCCCTGTTATCGCGACGACGAATACCGGCGCCGAAGACGTGGTGCGCGACGGAACGGAAGGGTTTATCATATCGATACGGGACGTTGAAGCACTGAAGGAAAAGATAATGTATCTGTACGAACATCCGGAAGAAAGAAACAGGATGAGCGCCTCCGCGAGAGAAAGAGTATCGTCCAGTTTTACCTGGGACGATTACGGGACGAAGATTGTAGAAGAGTACAATCATCTGCTATGAAAATCCTCCACATTGTCCCCACCTACTATCCCGCTTTCGCTCGCGGCGGGCCGATTTGGAGCGTGCATAATTTGAACAAGTACCTGGTCAAAGCAGGCGTTGACGTCACGGTCTATACGACCAATCTGGATGTGTCGAAAGAAACGCCGTGCAATAAAAAAGTTATCGTTGATGGTGTGAAGGTTTGGTACTTTCCGGTTTCATTCCGCCCATGGCAATATTCGCGCGAGATGCACCGTGCGCTCCGGGAAAACATGAAGAACTTTGATATTGTGCATGTCACGTCGGTGTTTCTTTCGGCTTCAACTCTCGGCGCGCGGTATGCGAAAAAATTCGGGAAACCGTATCTTATTTCTCCGCGTGGAAGCCTGATGCGGGAGCCGGTTATGCGGCGGCATAGGCTTGCAAAAATGCTCTACCTGCGTCTTGTAGAGAAGCGCAATCTGGAACAGTCCGACGCAATCCACTTTACGGTTCCGATGGAGCGCAAAGAATATGAAGAGCTTGGACTTCCTTTGCGCCGGGCGCTCGTTATCCCCAACGGCATTGAACCGGATGAGCTCGGCGCGCCAGGGAGGCCAGGCGCTTTCTGGGAAAAGTTCGGCATACCTAAAGAGAAGCGCATTATCCTCTCCCTTGGCAGAATTGACTGGAAAAAGGGCTTTGACACGCTCATTCCCGCATTTGCCGCGCTTTTGAAGCGAATACCCGAAGCATTCCTTGTCATTGCGGGTGAGGGCGGGAAGGGCTATACAGAAGAGGTAAAGGCCATGGTTTCCCGCGAGGGAATTAAGGACAAGGCACTCTTTACGGGCCTTCTCACGGGGCAAGACAAGGCGGCGGCGCTGAACGAAGCGGAGATATTCACACTCCCGTCGTACGCGGAAAATTTCGGAATGGCGGTTGCGGAGGCAATGTATGCAGGTCTTCCCGTTGTCATAACCGAAGGAGTCGGCATCGCTTCCGATGTCCAGGAAGCCGGAGCCGGCATCGTTATCCAGAAAGACGAACAGACGCTCACCGACGCCCTCGCGAAAGTCATGGCGAATGACGCGGAACGCAAAGCGATGGGGGAACGGGGACGCGCGCTTGTCAAAGAAAAATTTATCATGCCGAAGATTACCAACACATGGATTGCCGCCTACAATAAGCTAACAAGTTAATATCATGAAACTCCCTATTACCGTCATTGTTCTCGCCTATGATGAAGAGGCAAACCTGCCGCGCTGTTTGAGCCGCGTGAAAGACCACGTGGAAGACGTTGTTGTCGTGACGAATGCGGACGAGCGTGGAACCGACACGACTTCTGACATTGCGGCGCGTTTCGGCGCGCGGGTGTTTACTCACGCATACATGAACCAGGCGCAGCAGTTTGACTGGGCGCTTCAAAACGTTGACGTGAAAACGCCGTGGATATTGAAGCTGGACGCCGACGAGTGGGTAACGGATGACCTATGGCACGAGCTTGAAGAAAAATTAGGCAGCACGCCGGAAGACGTGACGGGATACTTTATAAAGCGCCGCGTCATATTCATGGGCCGCTGGATACGTTTTGGCGGTTATTACCCGTCGTGGTTTCTGCGCTTGTTTAGAACGGGAAAAGCGCGGACAGACGGGCGCGAGGTTGACGAACACATCGTTCTCACGGAAGGAAAGGCGGCGAAATTGCAGAACGACTTTGTGGACGAGAACATGAAAGGGCTCTCGGAATGGATTAAGAAGCACAATGATTACGCGTCTCGTGAAGCCGCTCAATCGAAAGCGTTGGACTCCCAAGGTTTCGGTAACCCGGAGGGTTCCCGAAACCTGGAACGTTCTTCTCGCCGGACTCGTCTAGTGAGACGGTCTCTCTACGCAAAGCTTCCGCTCTTTCTCCGCGCAATCCTGTATTGGAAATACCGCTATTTCATCCGCCTTGGATTTTTAGACGGCGTGGAAGGGTTTGTTTACCACGCATTGCAAGGCCTCTGGTATAGATTCCTCATTGATGCGAAAATAAGAGAAACGAAACATGAAAGTTCTCATTAGAAACGAATGGCAGGGCGGTTTTTTGGATTACCATCGTCCGCACAACGCATATCGCATTGAAGTGCGCGCGTGGCGCGACCTGGAGCGCCTGCGCGGATTGTATTTTGTCCGCCCACGAAAACCCTTGCTCGTATGGAACTACATACGCGAATTCGGCGTTGCGGCAACCTTAAAGAAAGTGCGCTCGCGGCTCGGCGAGTGGAAACGCAACGAAAAATATGTCGCCTGCGGCACAGGCATAATATGCGAAACACCCGCCTTCGCTGAAGCTACGGCGAGCAAGCCCGAGAACACCAGATTTAAGAAAGGGGACAGTGTTATTTTCGTTTCGCCGCACTCGCCGTGCGCCGAGCGTATCGTGCTTCACGAACGGTTCATCGCGCCTGCACCTTTCAAAACGGGAGCGCCGTTTTCTGCAGAGGCGCTATTCCACGCGCCGGAAGGAGCAACCGAACTGCCAGACCGATTTTGGGAAGGGGTGCGCGGGTGGAATGAGTGGAGCGGAGCCGTTTTGGATGCGCGCGCCGCAAAGAAACTTTTGAAGCGTGCGGAAGAAACGATTGCCAAAACGCCATGGGACAACGCGAAAAGATTACTGACCGGACAGGCAGGGTCGCCGATTTCCGAAACGCGGGAACCGGAAGGCCTGAAGCAAACGGTAAAGCCGGGCGCAATGCTTTTTGGCTACGGCAACTACGCGCGGGTTATGATTTTGCCGCGCATTGCAAAACATCTCGCGCTCCGGAGCGTGCACGAAATTGACCCCATGCTCATTCCGCGCCGTGCGCGGGGTGAGCGGTGGGACACAAGCCCCCTGTTCCGCACGGACGAAACATACGCCGCCGCGTTTATTGCAGGGTTTCATCACATGCACGCGCCGCTTGCCGCAGAAGCACTCTTGCGGGGAATGTACGCAGTTATAGAAAAGCCCGTGGCAACCACAAAGAAAGAAGCGAAAGGACTCTATGCGGCGTTTGAGGCGGCACCAAACAAGCTTTTTGTGGGTTTTCACAAGCGTTACCTGCGCTTCAATGGATTTGTGCACCGGGATTTGGGC
>MFKH01000011.1:0-9968 GCA_001779505.1 Candidatus Jorgensenbacteria bacterium GWA1_54_12
ATTCTGGCCGAAGCCGGGGCCGAGGAAGGCGAGGGCAGGAGAGGAGAGGAGAAAGAAAAGTGCGAGGGCGAACGATACGCGGCTTACCTTAATACAAGGTTTCGTAAACCTTGTATTAAGAAAGAAACTTCCTTTCATGGTTTGCATTCTACCGCGGCTTCACAACAAGCTCTCCGCTTATCTCTTTTCCCCATGGGCAAAAGTCCCGACAGCCAAAGGTGTACGTCCCGCTCTGTGGTACGCGAAAACTCGTCAGAACCTCCTCATCCGCCTCGGCGGAAAGATACACGTTCATCGCGGGGATAAAAATATCGTATGCGCCACCGTCGGCGAGAAACTGCAAACGCACGATGTTTCCTTCCGTAACGACAAGCTGGCTCGGCGAGTATCCGTTGCGGGTTGCGACGACGGTGTACACGCCAAGCGATTCACTGCGCTCCGGGTTCGTCACAACCTGAATCACCTCCTCCGGCGCGGTTTCCTCCGCTTTTTGAGGAACTTCCTCGGTGAAACCAGTCGGCTCTTCCGCTACAACCTCGCCTCCCTCGCCTGGCCCTTCCCCGGGAAGAACGCCCTGCATACTGCGGCTCGCCAAGAGTCCAATCGTAACCGCGCCCCCTATCAAAACCGCCGCCGCTATAAGTATGTAAACTTCTCTTTGTGCCATTGCGTTTATGCCGCTACATTATATCACACTCGCCTCCCTCCCCCCGCATCTCCCCCTGTGTATAACTTCCCCAATACAAGGTTTCGTAAACCTTGTATTACATTATACACCGTCGTCATAAAGCTTCTGGCGGAACTGTAGAGCTTCGGCGATATGTTCGCGAAGAACATTCTCACTTCCCGCAAGGTCGGCAATCGTGCGGGCAACCTTCATAAGCTTGAAATACGTGCGCGCCGAAAGATGATGCTTCGCTGTCGCGAGAGCAAGAATCTCCTCCGCGCCGCGCTCAAGCCGCGCACACTCCCCAATGTGCGCATTTCTCATCTCGGCATTCGTCCGGATGTCCGTTCCCTTGAATCGCTCCTCTTGAACACGCCGTGCCGCCATAACCCGCTCGCGCAACATGTGCGAATCTTCCCCGCTCCGCTCGCGTTTCCTCAAATCATCCACCTCAACCGCCGGCAGATATACATGTAAGTCTATCCTGTCCAATATCGGCCCCGATACCCGCTTGCGGTACCGCGCTACTTCCCGCGGAGAACACGTGCAATTCCGGTGTGGGTCGCCAAGGTAACCGCAGGGGCAGGGATTTGCGGAAGCGACAAGCATAAACCGGGCGGGATAGCTCACGTGTTCCCGGCTCCGCGAGATGGTAATGGAACCGTCCTCTAAGGGCTGGCGAAGCGCCTCAAGCACACTGCGCGGAAACTCATTGAATTCGTCTAAGAAAAGCACGCCCCTGTGTGCCAAGCTCACTTCTCCGGGTTGAGGCCGCGTTCCTCCACCAATGAGGCCAACGGGAGAAATCGTGTGGTGCGGCGCGCGAAACGGCCGGGTGCGCACAAGTCCTCCGTGCGGCGGGATACGTCCCGCAGCCGAATAAAGTTTTGTCACTTCAAGCGATTCTTCGTCGGTCAAGCGCGGCAACAGCCCCGGAAACGAGCGCGCGATCATTGTTTTCCCCACGCCGGGAGAACCGACCATAAGCAGGTTGTGCCCGCCCGCCGCGGCGATAAGCGCGGCGCGCTTCGCGCCGCTCTGCCCGGCAACGTCAACCATGTCAAACTCCGATTCAATTTCCGTCTCTACGTCATCAATCCACTGAACCGGAGTGATTTGCTCTGCACCCATGAGATGCGCGAGAAGTTCGGTAAGACTGCGTACTCCATATACAGTAACACCATGCACAACGGCGGCCTCGTTTGCAGACGCCATCGGCACGAACACTTTGGCGTACCCTTTCTCGCGCGCAAAGAGCGCGAAGAGAAGCGCACCCCGCGTATGCCGCGCGCTCCCGTCAAGTGAAAGCTCTCCGAAAAACAAACTATCGCTCGGCACCTCGTACTGCATGACCGCCGCGAGTATCCCCACGGCAATCGGCAGATCGTAAAACGAACCCTCTTTTGGCACATCGGCCGGCGCAAGATTCACGGTGATTTTCCGATTCGGGAATTCAATATTCGAATTCCGTATCGCTGTTCTCACACGTTCCTTGCTTTCTTCAACCGCCTTGTCAGCAAGTCCAACAATATCCAAGCCAGGCATGCCGCGGCTTGCCACATCAATCTCAACTTCAACGCCAAGCGAAGAAAGTCCCGCATGCGTTGCAGATAAAACTTTAATTAACATAATACGTACCAAGTTCTTCGCTGACCGCCCCTTGAAGCTCCAGAAGAGCAAGTACCGTTCCTACTTCTTCTGCTGAAGTGGCGAGCGCTTCACTTAACTCATCAATAGTCATTGGTTCGCGTTCCAGAAGATGCAAAATTGCCATCTCGCGAGGCACCGCAGTTTCTGTTTGAGCAACGTTTTCTGGCGGATTTGTATCCATTTCAATGCGTGCCGCAAAATACTTCAGTACATCACTAGCTTCTGTAACCATCTCCGCTTCGCCCGATTTCAAGAGCTGAAGCGTCCCCCGCGAAACTAAGCTTGTAGCCGGTCCCGGCACCGCGAATATACGGCGGCCGTATGCACGACCAAGATTGGCAGTGATGAGAGACCCGCTCCGCTCACCGCCCTCAACGACAAGAACTGCTTGCGACAGGCCGGCGACAATCCGATTACGAGCAGGGTATGTCCACAACTCCGGAGCGGCATTCCCCGCGTACTCGGATACGACAAGCCCTCCGCGGTCTAGAATTGCGCGGTATAAATCCTTCTGGAAATGCGGGTGAATCACCTCAATGCCACAAGGCATGACGGCAATTGTCCGCCCGCCGACCTCAACCGCCGCCGCATGTGCGGCGGCATCAATCCCATACATGAATCCAGAAACGATTGTCACGCCCGCTCCCGCAATCTCACGGACGAGCGTGCGCGCCATTTCATTACCATAGCGCG
The DNA here is from genome assembly GCA_001779505.1 of Candidatus Jorgensenbacteria bacterium GWA1_54_12. Lineage (GTDB taxonomy): Bacteria > Patescibacteriota > Minisyncoccia > UBA6257 > GWB1-50-10 > GWA1-54-12. The sequence continues at coordinate 3,011 of MFKH01000011.1, forward strand.
TCATCTGTCGTGTCCCCACAACCGCCAAACATTGTTCAAAAAGCTGGGGTCGCCACGCACCTTTGTACCACAACACTTCCGGTGCCTTGGGAACTTCTCGCAACCGCGCCGGGTAGGCGTCATCTTCAATCCTCACAACATTACTCATACCGCCTGCGTTAGGGTGAAACCCCATACTTCCCGCGCACCGCCAGCTCGGAGCACTCGCGCACAGGATTTCATCGTAGCTCCCGAGGTCCACACATCATCAATAATAACAATTCTCGCCGGCACAGCCGCACCATCACGCACTGCAAAGGCATCATGGACATTCTTAATCCGCTCGCGAGCCCCTGACAGCAAGGTCTGTGATGAAATGTTTTTCACCTTGCAAAGCATATCGCAAATCGGCGCTCCAATATATCTGGAAAGTTTCTCCGTAATAAGCCGTGTTTGATTAAATCCTCTCGCATCCTCTGCGCGAATGCGCATTGGCACATAGGTAAAAACCGCGCCGCGCGCAAACTGCAGAAATGGTTCATAGCGCAGCGCATCGCGCTCCATTACATCGCACGCACGACGTACCAGTTCGCGGACCGCATCACTGATTTTGCTGTATTTCACGGCATGAATTGCTTTGCGCACCGGCCCGCGATATCTCCAGATACTCACAAACCCCGTAAGCCCGCGGCGCGCCTTGCCGCACCCCGTATGGCGCGCTCCATAGAAGCTCACCTCGCCACAAACAGGACACCGCAATGATGCCCGCTCCGCGGCGCGCGCACATCTATCACAGAGGTACGTATCGTACGCAGCGCATGACAGGCACCGCACCGGGAACAGTACATTCAATAAGAACCTTCTCGCCCCTTTTACACCACCCATCATCACCAACTATTCGTCCACAGAAGCATCTGTGGGAATCCAGGTACTGAAATCAGTATCCTCCCTATACCCAAACTCCAGCGCAAGTCTTCGCAGATCCTCTTTCTGAATGTCAGTGAACCTTTCAGGGTAAAGCAGGGATGAAAGATACCCGGAAACTATCGCCGTAGCCTTCCTTTCCGGCTCGCCATCATTCGCAATGCTCTCAAGGCGACGCAGTGCAAGTTTCTCCTGTTCTTTCAGGAAGATCTTATCCATGTCTTATTCCACAATTATAGCGCCTTCCACATCCCATTGCTTTAATACAGCAATAGCGTACAATACAGGTAAAGGTTCCACCCTGCTGATAAGAGCCCTCGGGCTCTTCCGAAAGGATAGGCGGGGTGGTCATTTTTAGTATCAGTAATATTCTTCTGTCCCACGAGCAAATACATCAAAATGACTCCTAACCATATTACTGATTTCTCTCCACGGCCTTTCCTCGCCTCTCTCTGCACGAACATAAACAGCCCATCCACAATAATCCGCTACCTGGCAATTAATATCTGACGAGGTAGGACGAAAATAAATGTAAAAGGGTTTCCTGAAATCTCTCTTTAGGTGTCGCTTCAAACTCTTCAGCACGTATCCCCGCTTCGCCTCGGTGAACACGGAGCCGAGAATTACAACGATTCTTCCGACGCGGTCTCCGTCGCGATGGCGATTGAAGACATACCGTAATAATATCCGGGATATTGTATCGTAAAACCTTTCCTCCGAACGAACTGTCTTAAAGGAAAAGCCTCCCTGGGCGCTCCGTTTGGCGCTATATCGGATGTAGAGAGTGGGATTTGTTTTGTTTTTCTGGGCTATAACCGCGTCAACTTCGATATCATCAAGTCTCCCTATTGTTCTGAAAACAAAATCTCGGATTCCTTGCCTATCTTCCGCCGCGTGGAAATAGTAATCAGGCTGCCCCTGGCTCCACCCGGTATATTTGAGCTCATAAACTTTCCCAAGTAATCCTCTCCGTGACTTCAGTGGCACAAGGGTACTAACAGCAGTAAGTACAAAATACCTCGTCCCGCTCGGCGTGAAATCAAAATTTCCCGACTCGTCTATAAATACGTAAAGTGTTTGCCCGTTCATAATTTGATGTTTTCATTCAAGCCCAAGCTTGAAATACCAATCGGAAGGGCCGAGCGAATCACCCGCAGGCGTCCGATAGTCCCCATCGAAAGAACACGTGGTGTCCGCGCAGGAACCATTGAGCCCTCTACTGTACCCCCGCCCCGCCCTGCCGTCCGCATACGCTGGACCGCCGCGCATAATCGCATGTACCCACCGATTGTCGTAGAGAGCGCTCGCAGATGTCGCTCCAGCAGCGTCCAGAACGAGCCAATAAATTTCCCCCGAAGAAACTGAAACGGGTTCTTGGAACAAGAATGTTATCTCGCGCACCACGGACGAGTTTTCAACTGCGTCCAGCACGGCATCTCCTAAAAATGATGTGAAGTCGGGGTTGCCTGCAGGGTCGGCATCGTACACTGACAGGCGTAACACGCTTGTGCCGCCGTACATTACGGTGGCGCATTTCACCTTCACGACCGCCCGATTGAACGAGAAATTATTTGAAGGAGTAACGCTCTGAAAACTTGCCACCTGCCTGTGAGAAAGGTCCGTCTGCGTGTATCCCCAGTTGCCACTCCAACCGTCCTCAACGGTTTGCGTAAGAAAGAACGTAGCGGGTGGATACTCCCACGCCGCCATTACGGGCGTCGAGCGGTTGCCGAAATCATCAACCGCCCGCAAGCCAATGATGAAATTATTTCCCGGAGAAACGATTCTCTCGTATGCCAGCGTCGTCCCCACGTTTTCCCAACCGATTTCCGGCGAGAAATTGATTTCATACGTAAGAGTGTTATCAAGCGTATCCGCGTCGGTCGCCTGGACCCACGAAACGACTACCCGCGAACCGGCACTGTCGAACAATACGCTCGGCGCGGCAATCGTGGGCGCCTCCTGCCCCGGCGGAGAGTTCCGAACGTAATACCTCCTGCCGTCCGCAGCAACAAATTTCAACTGTTGTTCACCACTGCCTGACTGGAAAGAATAGAAAGAGGCGGCCACGTAATCAGATGTTCCGAGGGAAAGTACGCTTGTGGAGCTCGTCGTCTCCACGATAAAATGATTGTCCTCAAGGCAGGAAAGCGACATCCCTTCCGGCTGTAAACCGCCACCCGTCACACTGCATCTCCCCACGGCGTCCGGCAGGATAAGCGTGCGCCGCGAGCCGTATGAATCATTACACTGCTTATATGTAATGCGTAGGGTGCCGTCCGCATCATCCGTTTCCCAATTGCCGGATGTGGTAATGATGTCTTGCGTGACCGGCGGAGCATTGAGTGAAAATATGACCGCCTTCCATGAATTATATACTCCGGGAATAAAGGGATATGCGCTATAGTACGCGTCAAAAAGATACGCGGTCCCGCCCAGGCGAGTGTCAGGGTATACATACAGCTCATCAAAGAAACTCTGCGCAACGAGCGTGCTCGTTGATAAAGCTGAACTTAACCCATCACGGTCAAGCGCCCGACATGAAAGTGTGTATGCGCGCCCGACCTCGCGCACGTCGTGCGAAAAACTTAATGACGTTGAGTGATACCATGTTTCGCCGCTTGTACCCTCGGTCACCGAGTAGATAACACCAGTGCCTTCACCTTCCGCATCAATATACGGACTCCAACTACCGGTAATCGAAAGTGTTGCTGGGTCGTAAACAAACGAAGGAGGCGTGATTCCTGCCGGTGCGGCGCGGGGTTCGCGCATGCTCGTTGTGCTTTGTGGCACGGGACTATTCTGCGCGTATAAAGTCGGGTCGGGGCACCCGTTGCCCTTGAACGCGTATCCTCCAGTCGGCGCATAGCACGAACTCGCTTCATGCGCATACCGCTCCACGCTCTCGCCAGGCGAAACTGACTCATACGAAACCTCGTCAACAATCTCGTTCTCCCCGTTCACAAGCATAACAACATCATCATCGTATGCGAGGCGATATGATGTGGAATAGAGTGCACTAGGGAAAGTCGTCATTGATGAGGGCAACGCATACTCGGGACTGCCGATGAGGTAAAATCCGCGCGCGGGAATGGTGCTTGTCGGGAGCGTTATGACAAGCGGCTGACTTGATGTTGCGCCCGCACTCATGCGGCGCCGGAGAGACCAACCGCCAATTCCGACTGTAACGTCGGACGGATTATACAGTTCAACCCACTCAACATCTGATAGGCCAGTCCCCGCACCTGGCATCACTTCGCTTATCATAACCCTCGTTGAGGTGCTTGTCGTCGGCACCGGCTCGGGCTCCGGCTCAGGAGGGGTACTGGTGCTTGTTCCGCCGTTTCCCGATGTCTGATTTCCCCCCGTTCCGCCACTTCCCCCACTCCCGCCAGAGGAGGTAACCACACCGTATGAATTCGCCGCCCGCGGCGTTCCGCCCGGAGCGGTGCTTGTCTGCCATTCCATGCTTCCCATCCGCTCCATGGTCTTTCTAGTATTGCTGTCGCCGCCCGGCCACGCGGGGTTTGCAACCACCTCGTCAAGCAGTGCGCATTGGTTGCTGAAAATTCTCAACCCTTCTTCAGTATTGCCAAGCGAACCGGTATAAATGACGTCCGCCGGCACAGATGGAACCGACGTATCGTCCGTCCGCTCTAGAAGCACATACCCGCCTGCTGGGATCGTGAGCGACCCAAACACAACGTGAATTTGTTCCTCTTCATCAATAAGTTCACACCCTGCGAGATTGAACGGCGCACCGGAAATGTTTTTTAATTCAATCCACTCGTCTTGCGCGCTCGCTAAAGTTCCCATCCATGCAACCTCGCTGATAATAACTGAATTGCGGCTCGGCGTTCCGCCACCGTCGTATACACACTTCTCACGAGTAACCTCCGTAGTGTAAGAAATATCTTCCACCAACGGCACAGCTTCTGGAACAGCAATCAAGGAACTGCTCACGGCAATATTGTCCGAGCTTCTATTAACAGAAGGTTTATCTTCAATTACCCGATACCGTACGGCATTGCTCTTTTTCCCAGTCGCCTCGTCAACCGCGTAGTACAAATAGTCGCCGAAAGCGGCGTTTATCGGCATGACATATATCTTCTCAAATGTTCCGTTGCTCCCCACATACACCAACACCGTTGCTTCGTTTCCGTCAGGAAGACCGAAGTGGAGCGTGGCGCTCCCTCCCGGCGTGAACCCCTTACCTCGTTCGTACACCGTGTCAGCACGGCGCATCGTTGTCACACTCATAGAAACGGCTGGTTCAATAATCGTTACGCCGGCCGAGTTTACCGCGCCGGGCGTCCCGCCAGGGATGATACTTGTCTGCCACGCAAAACCAGCGGCCCGCTCCATTGTTTGTTTCGTCTCATTGCTTCCTGCTGGCCAGTCAGGTTTTGTCACAACCTCATCTGCAAGTCTGCACACACTATCAAAAAGGCGTAGTCCCTCGTTCTCATTCCCCAGCACGCCCTCGTAATCCACACCCCTCCTCAAAAGGAGAATTTCCCCGGGGCGGAGAGTTGCGTCCGGTAATGCCGTGCGAATTTGTTCTCCTTCATCAATAAGCGTGTACCCGCCGACCCAGAGCGGCGTCCCTAAAATATTCTTGAGCTCAATCCACTCATCGCGGTAGTTTTCCGCGCTCCCCATCCAGGCAACCTCGTTGATGATAAGCCCTGCCCGCGATGGCGAGGCGCTTGTCGCAAAAGCACACGCCTCCACTTCATCCGCCTCATTATTGGTTTCCGAAACCGATAATCCGCCACCGTCGGCGGCACGATCCAAAAGCACAACTGTCTGCTCCTTTTTCTCCCCGACACCCAAACTCAACACGCGATTCGCATCCTTGAGAAACGCAAATATTCTCCCGATAAGTGTTTGCCCTCCCGTTTCCGTGTCTTCTAATGCCTTCCCTCGCTCCGCTTCGGCCTCACGGAAAAAGAGGTCAATGACCCCTGCGGCATACTGGACTGACTTAGTTGAAAGTATGCGCCAGTAATCCTGGGCAATGAGGTGATTGTCATCATAAGTAGAAAAACTCCCAAGCCCCACATAACCGACATCATCACTAACCTCCTCTTGAGCAAGGCGATAGGTACCAAACTCTGAGTCACGTATCAAGCGAAACCAAATATCTTCTTCTTTCTTCCGCACATACGAGAACGGCATCTCATATCCGCTCTGCAAACCGGCCGTATTCTCACTGTAGAAATTGTTGTTTGAATACGTTGCAAGACCATCAAAATATGCTCCCAAACCATTCAGAATAATCGGTTGCTTCCCGCCAAGCCGCGTTGCAAGTTCTTTGTCTGGAGTGAGGCGCGTAAAACGCCACGTCCACAGTTCATACGGGTCTGGCCTCACAAGCGACGCGCCATCATTTCTCGTTGCCGCAGGAACCGACGCGTCCTGCACAAGATGCAAAACATGCCCTAAAAGATACATCGCCTTACCGACATCCCCAGTAAGGTAAAAATACTTCGCCCTCCCCCAGGTAAAATCTGTCTCCAGCGTCAGTTCTTCAATATTTTTCTTCAAAGCCGCCGAGAGGATTGACGTAACGGCGGCTACGGCCTTCCATCGCGGCTCATTCTGCTTCGCGGCGCTCACCGCCCATTCCTTGGAGGAATATCCGTTGATGTATGCCGAAACAAGGCCACGGCCATACATGGGGTCATAAAAATGATTCAAGAGCCGAGGCGGGCTCTCTTCGTGCATGGCGCCATCGGCAAGAAAATCTTTCAGAGCGTCGGGAATCGCGCGGTCCGGGAAACTCGCGTTATAGAAATCAACCGCCACATCAGTAAGGAATGCATGCGTCGTGAAACTGTAAGCGAGAACCCTAAACGGTACGAAAAGGGAAAGAAAAATGCCGGCAAAAAGAAGACATACTAAAAGATGTCCTCTATTTTCCATATTCCTGAATACTGGTTGCGGCGTATTACTAACTGGAAAGATCCCTCACCGTCATCATCGAGATACGTAAAGTAACCGATACCCATATCATCTGTGCTCGTTCTGTCATACTCCTCCAAATCATCAG
>MFKH01000011.1:10055-10615 GCA_001779505.1 Candidatus Jorgensenbacteria bacterium GWA1_54_12
GTTCCCCCAAATTAAATTTGATGACTTTTTTCCCTTGAGCTTCAACCTCGCGAATGTTGGCCCCGACCTTAAAAGCGTTCTCTGTCCCCAGGGCTAGCGTTCTTTTTGCAAAAAGTTCCATCTCTGGCTTCCTCACCCTCGAGCTTTGGCAAAGCTCGGTTCGAATTTGATGTTCATAAAGGTTTAATTCGTCTATTATGCCTTTTCAACAAATACGCATGAATCTGTAGCAATATGTGTCATCCCCATTTGTCTTGACCACAAAGTTTAATCAAAGGGAAATTGGCAATTATATGAAAGCTTTAGTGAAAAAATATCCCAAACGGGGACTTTGGCTCGATGAAGTCGGGGAGCCAACGGTAAAAGAAAATGATTGTCTAATCGAAATTTACCAAACCGCAATCTGTGGAACCGATGCCCACATCTTTGACTGGAACTTGTGGGCTCAAAAAACAATTCCACTGGGTATGCATGTCGGACATGAGTTTGTAGGCCGAGTGGTCAAAATTGGTTCAGCGGTGACCGGCGTTCAAGTGGGCGACAGAGTTTCAGGGGAAGGC
>MFKH01000012.1:0-6862 GCA_001779505.1 Candidatus Jorgensenbacteria bacterium GWA1_54_12
TGGCTTACTGCCGCGAGCGACGACATCATAAAGAAACGCGCCGAGAAATATCGTCCGGGATTGAAGTGCCCGGGGAGTTTTTTCAAAAACATACCGGCGAAAGATGCGCCTCCTGCCTTCTTAGAAAAGATAGACGCCGCCAAAATCATCTGCGGCAAGATTCCCACGGGCTATTTATTAGAGGTTGCAGGCGCAAAGGGATTGTGCGCCCATGACATTTGCGTTTCCGACTTTCACGGGAATCTCATTCTGAATAAGGGGCGCGGCACGCCGGAAGACGTGGAACGCCTCGCCGAAAAGCTCAAAACACTCGTCCGCGAGCGCTGGGGCATCACGCTTGAAGAAGAAGTTCGCTACCTCTAGTACGTGTAATCGTCAATCGTTTTCCCGTCCGCGTTTACGAGACGCACCCAGTCATGCGAGGGGTCAAACACCTCGGAGAATTCGTCAATCCACGCATACCATTCATTGCGGAGAAAATCCGCCTTCCCGCTCAAGGACGAATAGCAATAGTTCACGCCGAAGAAATTGTTAACGAACTCACGGCACGCATTCCCCGCATCACCGGGAAAAGCGTTCATAACCTCGGGGTCGGGAGATTCGCACCGGCTCAAACTGCGAATGTAGTTTTGGCACGTTCCCGAAAGGTTCTGGTATGAGTCTGCCGCAGGAAGCGGGCAGTCGCGCGGCAACGTGAAGGGAAAGTCGGCGCGGTCATTCAAGTACCCCGTGCATTTGTTGAGGCGGAAGTTCACGCCGACCGGGCTCCCGATGCCGATATACAAAGTGAGCGTATTGCCCTTCTCGAGCACGATATCCCCTTCCGTGTTCGTTCTCACAATGTCATACGTTCTCACGGCTTGCGGGATGGGGAACCATCGCTTGTTTGATTGAACCCGCCAGCCGGTTACGTTAACGCTCTCTCCCTCACCAAGCTGTGCCCGAATCGTTACGCGCGAAGGAGCACCCTTCTTTCCCACATTCACACCAGAGATAATGACCGCTCCAGCGCGCTCGGCGGGCGGCACAACGACCGGAGGCGGCGGAGACGAAGGCGCCGACGGCTGCTGACCAGTCGGAGGGGTTGAAACTGCGCCGCTCGGCGCTCCATTCTCCGCAGGCGGAGTGTTTGACACCGTTGGGAACTCCAATTTGCCCAAAAATCCGCGCGCAAGAAAGAAAAGCACTGCTGTAACGATAAGAAGAATGACCATCCCCGCATTCCCCGCGTTCCTCATGCTTCCACTATACACGATTATCCCTCATCAATCATATCCGGCGCCGCGCGAGAAGGAGCGCATTCACGGCAACAATAACGGTTGAAAGCGACATAAAGACCGCCGCGAGCGCCGGCTGAAGGAGAATGCCTTTGGAGACGAGCACGCCGGCGGCGAGTGGAATCGCAACGATGTTGTATCCCGTCGCCCAGAAAAGGTTTTGCATCATCTTTGCATAGGTGAGGCGCGACAGGCGGATAATTCGCACGACGTCGCGCGGGTCGTTGCGCACGAGGATGATGCCGGCTGATTCAATTGCCACGTTCGTGCCCGCGCCGATGGCGATACCAACGTCTGCCTGCGCAAGAGCCGGCGCGTCGTTCACGCCGTCGCCAACCATCGCTACCCGTTGCCCCTTCGCCTGCAGGAGTTTCACTTTCTCCGACTTCTCATCCGGCAGAACGCGCGCGAAATATTCGCCTATGCCGAGTTCCTTCGCTACCCACTTCGCCACATTTTCCGTGTCTCCCGTAATCATTGCAGTCCGCACGCCGAATGCAGTCAGGGTTTTTATCGCCTCGCGCGATTCCTCGCGAATCACATCGGCGAGCGCCAGGGCGCCGAGAAGCGCGCCGTCTTTCACAACAAGGTTGATTGTTTTGCCTTCACGCATGAGCACATCAATCTCGCCCTGCAATGCGCCGAACGCAATTCCCCGTTCCTCCGCAAACGACACGCTTCCGGTTATGACTTCTGTCCCGCCAATGTCCGCCCGGACACCTTTCCCCGGGATTCTCTGAAAGTTCTTCGCTTCCGAAAGCGCGACGCCGCGCTGTCGCGCCTCCGCGACAATCGCCTTCGCGAGCGGATGCTCGGAAGAAACGTTCACGGACGCGGCATACCGGAGCACGTCCGCCTCGCGAACGCCGGGGGCCGCAATGACGCGCGTAACGCCGAATGCGCCTGTCGTCAACGTCCCCGTTTTGTCAAAGAGAACAATGTCAACGTCCCGCGCTGTTTCAAGCGCAAGGCGCCGCCGCACGAGAAATCCGTTCCGCGCCGCCTTCGTCGTGGAAATGGACGCAACTAAGGGGACGGCGAGACCAAGTGCGTGCGGGCAGGCGATGACCAAGACTGCGACCATCCGGTTCACGGCGAACGCCGCGTCGGCAAACGCGAGCCACACAGCAAGCGTCACGCCGCCCGCGACGACGGCGACAATCGTGAGATAGTATGCCGCCTTGTCGGATAAGAGCTGGAGGCGTGATTTCGAGCCCTGCGCCTCCGCGACGAGACGCATAACGCCCGCAAGGAAGGTTTCCTCGCCGATTTTCGTGATTGTCACCTTGAGCGCACCGTCGCCGTTTATCGTTCCGGCAATAACGCCGTCGCCTGTTTTCTTTGGAACTGGACGCGATTCGCCCGTAGCGATGGACTCGTCAACGTCCGACACGCCGTCCGCGACGACTCCATCGGCGGGAACCCTGCCGCCGGGCTTCACGAGCACCATGTCGCCTTTCTTGAGTTCCGCAAGCAGGATAATCTCCGTCGCGCCGCCCCGCACTACTTCCGCCCGGTCGGGCAGGAGCTTCGTCAGTTCCTTGAGGGCGCTCTGCGCGCCGCTTACCGCGCGCATCTCAAGCCAGTGCCCGAGGAGCATAATCGTAATAAGCGTCGCAAGCTCCCAGAAGAGCGCGTCTCCCCCGCCGAAGAATGTCACTATGACGCTGTACGAATATGCAACCGATATGGCGAGTGCGATGAGGGTCATCATCCCAGGGCTGCGCGCCTTAAGTTCGCGGTATGCAGAAGCGATGAAAATCCACCCTCCATAGAAAAATATGATGGAGGAAAGGATAAGCGGCAGGTAGATTGAACCGGGAAAAGAGAGCGTCGTGTAGTTTAAGACGACTACGGGAACGGAGAGGAGCAGGCACACCCAAAACTTTCTCTTGAAAGCGCTCGTTGAGTGCCCCGCATGTTTACCATGGTCGTGATGCATATTTTCTTTATGTTCTTCGTGCATATGTTTCATTATAACCTGTTTATATACTGCACCCTCCAGAGCTCTTTTTTGCTGGCTCGGTTACCTGGCTCAATATCTCCCGATATCCGGAAGCGCTTGAGTAATTCACCCCTAGGAGTTCCTTGGGGTCCGCCTTTTCCCACGCAACGCCATTTGATGCGAGGTACTGCGCAATCGTGAGATATGTGTCGGGAAACCAATAGGCGTTCACGCGAAGCGCGGCGCGATACATGTCCTCCTCGCCGACGCCCTGCGAGGCCATAAGTTCCAGAAGTCCGAGCATCGCCATGCCGTGATTGCAGTCCGGGAAATGAACCGCATTGCCACAGCACGGACGGTAGATGTTTTTCGAGACGCGCTCCACGAGCGCCTGCTCCCGCGCGTCTAGAGTGATGAAGGGGTGGCGGCTGTAGTGCTCCATCGCATCGCCCTGCGAGAGCGTCCACCCGCCGGTTGAAGCGAAGTTGCCCGCCCCGCCGTAGCGGGGGTCACCCATTGGTCCTTCCCTCAAAATCCTATTCTCTGCGCCTAAGCCGAGCGCCCACAGGAGATTCAAGAGAAATCCGGAGTTCTCCGGCGTGATGCTCAATGACTCATCATTCGTCCCGCCAAGAAGTTTCTGTTCGTTCTTGGAGAGACCGCCCCGCGCCGCATACAGTGTCTCAATCTTCCGCCTATCAATGACGCCAGTGCTTACGAGTTGCGCTCCCAAGTCACCCCAGCGGACGGGCAGGATGACTCCGCCCGGCGGCAATACGCTTTCTTCTAAGTTCGCCTCTTGCGGCGAGGCCTTCAGCCCCGTCGTGTACACCCACGCGCCGGCAAGAATGACCGCGGAAACAAAGATGCTTATGGGGAGAACGTAGTTATTTTTCATCGCAGCAGTCAACAAGTTTATTAACGATATCTCCGACCGTCCACTGCTTTTCTTTAAGCTTTGGTGTGTCAACAAGCTTCAGGCGGAGCGCCCAGAAGAGCGAATACGCCTCATGGGCTTTACCGAACACTTCCTCCGCCTCGGCGCGTTTGCCGCTTGCGTGGAGTTTCGTGCCGACCTCAATGAGCCGCATCGCGGCGCCCAAGAGATGCTTTGAGATGCACCACGTTTCGCCTTCGTTTACGTCCATCATCTTGGCGAGCAGTTCCTTCCTTATGTTCCGCACATCGCCAAGAAAATCAAAATACTCCGTCTTTCCCGTTTTCGCTCCGGTAAAGAAGAAGTGCTCTTCGAGCGATATGAGGTGCATGACGGCGATGCTCAAATCCTCGTCTAGCGAGAGATCTATTCCTTCCGCCGATTTCATCTTTTCCACCTTGAGAATCAGCGCGTCGAACTGTTGTTTTGTCATCATGGTTTTACAGGGCGAATATGAGGATGCCGAGCGCAATCATCGCAATCCCGCTCCACAGTCGCATGTGTTTCGTTTCGGCCTTTTTCCACGCCCGCACTTTTTCAACAAGCGCGTTGTCGCTCGCAATGAGGAGCATGACTACAAGTGGGAGTACGAAGATGAGATTGTAGAGGATGAGATATCCGACTCCGGAGATATACGTCCCCGCGTCATGCAGAAGTCCCAAGACCATGAGATACGGCCCGCCGGTGCACGGGAATTCACAGAGCCCCACAAGCGCCCCGAGGAGAAATGCCGTCGGGAGCGAGGCCTTGTTCATGAGTTCCGCCATCTTGCGGTGCGCCGCACCCGGGATGCGGAGCTTAATGGGGAATGATGGCCAGAACTCGTTTATAAGATTGATGCCCCCGAGAACGATGAGGAGCGTCGCCCCCACCTTCGCCATGAAGTGCGGCGTGTTGAAGAGATGCAAGGTTTGCAGGAGCCCCAAGCCGATGAGGATGTAGACCGCGAAGATGCCGAGAATGTACGCGCCGCCAATCTTAAGGATGCCGCCCCGCGCCTTGCCGAGCGAGAAGAGAAACGCAATGGTGAGGAGAAGGATAGAGAAGGCACACGGGTTCACGCTGTCTATGAGAGCCGCGACGCCGACAAGGGGCAGGAGCCACTTCCCGCCCTGCGATGCGTTCCACAGGGCCGTTGTCCCGCCGCTCCCGAACCTGAAGAAGAGAACCAGTGCGACAATGAGGACGCCTGCTCCGATGAGGAGTATAAGTTTTTTATTCATCGCGGTTACGGGGTTACCTCGGCAGTGAAGCTCAGCTGGAGCGGCTCCCCTCTGCTATTTTCTATTACTATCGTCCTTTGAACCCTGCCGATGCCCGCCGGCCCATGGGCCGCGGGGTCAAAAACCGCCTCCACCGTTGCTTTTTCACCTGGAGCAAGCTCCTCGCCTATCGCGGATATAAATCCGTGCCCGGGCATGCCGTACGGTCCGAAGCGTCGAGACCCTGAGCTCGTCGAAGGACTCCCTATAACAAGCGTTGCCGTTGTGCACATGCACGAGGTATACATTTTGCCGATGGTTATCGTTTCATCGCTCTCGTTTCTCACACTGAACGTGTGTTTAACTTTTCCGGCGGCCATGGATATGGAGCCGAAATCGTAGTTCGCTTCTTCCGTCGGCGCGACTTGCCCGTCCCCGCTCGGTGCGGCAAGCCAGACAAGGCCGCCTAAGAGAAGAATTCCTGTGACAATTCCGATAATTTTTTTATTCATGTTGTTGTGTTAACGCACGAAAAACACCCCCTTAAGGGGGTAAGGGACGCTAACGCGTGTCTCGCGTCAGCGTCTTAAGAAAAGAACGGACTCTCTTCGTGAAGAGCGAGCCAGTGCCCAAGCTCTCTCCGGAGCGGGAACGACTGCGGTTCTGAAAATGGCTCACCCCGCAAAATTGGTTTATGGACAGGTGTTTGCGGCGCCGAACGGTTCGCAAAAATAATTCCGAAAACCGCTGTGAGCATAAAGACGATGACCGTGCTCACAAAACTCCTGAACGCATCAAGATGAAACCCCGAAAAATCAAGCATACTGCTAACCTCTGGGCAGAGCTTTCCGTTCACGGCCGCGGCCACGCAACCGCCGTCGTGCCTCTCATGACTCATCATAAAGATGCCGAAAGCGGCAATGCCCACAAAACTCACGATGAGAATGATGGCGAGCGCAGCCCTCATGATTTTTTCTTCTTCCGCGTAGAGATAAGAGTGTAAACGCCGTAGACCGCAATACCGGCAACGAAGAGGAAGATAATGCTCAACACATTATTCCCTGTTCCGAATGTAATCACCCGGCTCACGGCGGCAAGGAATCGGTTCGGTCCCTGAACGGCGGAAACGTCAGGCGTTTCTTCTCCGCTTCCCGTTGTCGGTTCTTCCACCTCTGCTTCTTCTTCAGGCAACGCTTCCGTCTCGGAGAAAGTTTCTTGCGTTTCCTCCTCGCTTATGACGGTGGGTGCGGTGACGCTGACGAGCGTCCTTACCGGCAATCCGTCCACGGCGTTCTGATTTTGGGCATCAAGCGCGAGAGAGTTCGCCGTCACCTCTATTGCCGCACTGCCGGTTTGCTTTGCCTTGAAAACAACCGTTCCAAAAGAAGCCGCTGATGAGAGCCCTCCCGGGTATCCGGCGGTCTTTATGAGAGTTCCGCTTCCGTTATCAATTAGGTCATAGCCGGCCTGCGGGAGAGCCATCCACCCACTTCCGAACGTG
>MFKH01000012.1:6872-7124 GCA_001779505.1 Candidatus Jorgensenbacteria bacterium GWA1_54_12
CTTCAAGCACGTCGGCGGGGTATTCCATGGCGAGCTTTACCGTGTAGTTCTTTACCTCTCCAGGGTTCACGGAAACCGCCACGCTAAAGCTCTCGCCTGCCGTGACTGCCACACTCGCGGGAGATATTAACATTGTCGTCGCGGCAAGGGCCGGCGCCGCGAGAACCAAGCCAACGAACGCTAAACTGAAAATCGCTTTTTTCATGTGTTTATATCGTCCAGTGTACCATAAGTAAGTCAAAGTCAAACACA
>MFKH01000012.1:7193-9141 GCA_001779505.1 Candidatus Jorgensenbacteria bacterium GWA1_54_12
CGGAGCCGCAGCGCAGGAAGGACGCGCTTTACCAGATCACGGTGCGGGCCATCTACTCGGCGCTAACCTGATCGAGGCTATATTCCCGACGGGGGCAGGAGACGCCCCCGTCGGTCGCGAGGATCAGGCGCTCTGAAGCGAGTCCAGGCGACGCCGGATCTGACCACCCTTGTTCGTGTTCAGGACGGCCTTGTCGCCGTCGATGGCCGAGACCGTAGCGCTCCCGTACCCGAGCCCCACCTTGTACCGCACCTGACTGCCGACCTTGACGCTGGCCATGATGTCTCTCCGTTGGGTTGATTGTCCGATTGCACGGACATTCTCCCATATCTATCTCTTACGTCAAGACTGTGTTGACTTTTCGACCGGATTTGGCCAGCGCTACATCGAAATGGCGGTGTAGGTGCCGCCCGTCTGCATGGCCATGTTCATGAGGAACTGCTCGTATAGGCCGCTGGCGCCGATCCCAAAGGTGTTGATCGTCGCGCCCTGTGTATTGTTCAAGAGGACGCGCCCCAGGTGCCAGTCGTTGCAGGCTCTCGCATAGGCGTCCCATGACCCCGTTCCGGATACCGTAGGTGGGCAGAAGCAGTTGGGCGCCCCGTCGGTCAGTAGCGCGACGGTCAAGCACTCCCTGTCCATCATCAGGGCTCGGATCACGCCCTCCGACGTGTTCGTGGCCCCCATCGGCATCAGGGCCCATACCCAGGTCGAGGCGTCGGCCTTGTTCTCGGCCACCGCCATGGCCGTCGTGAAGCGCCAGGCCCGCACGCCGCAATCGAAGGCGACGACCGAGAATCGCCAGGTGGCTGGCAGGGCCGTGATCGCTCGGATCACCTCGGCCTTCGCCCGATCCATCATGGTACCGATCGCTGGCCTACCGGTGAACGGGTCAGTGTAGCTGATGCCCGCCCATCCCATCGACCCAGACTGGTCGATGACGAAGATGATCCGCTCGTTCTGGACCTCCAACTCCTGATCGAAGAAGCTCGGCATCTCGTCGATGGACCGCTCCACTGCGACCAACAGGTTGCTGTGGTCCTCGGGCAGATCCATGTCCTGACCAGGCTGGATGTTGTTGTCTTCGCCCGGAGAGACGAAGATCCCGGCATGGGCTGAGAGGGGGGCAAGGATGGCTACGACGGCCACCAGGAGAACGAATGTCGCACGGGCGAGAGAGGCCATGACGTATCCTCCTTGCACGTGAGCGTACGACTTTCGAGCCATCCCGTTCGGGCGACGGACCTCCGAGCCGGCGTGCCCGGCCTTATCCACCCAGGGGTGGGGGTCCTTTAGCGGAGCGTCGCGAGAGGCTGTAGGGCCCAGTTGATCGACGCCTTCGTGTCGGCATCGACTTGACCGTCCCGAAGCACTTCAGCCAGTCGCTGCGCGCTCTGCATCAGGTCGAGGAGAGCCTCCTGGGTCGTACGACCCTGAGCCTTCTCCTCCCACTGCTCGCTCCAGATGGCGGGAAAGTCCATGGTGCGCTCCTGATTTCCTCCTGAGGGTTCAGATCTCACGACACAACGAGCTTCGAAAGGCGTGTGTTGCTGGTGGGCCCGCCCCACTTGGCCTTTTTCGCGCGACGAGGCCGCATGCGCGTGGTAAGACTTGCATGCGTGGCCATCCACCTCGTGGATCCGCTTCTGGCCGATGGACAGCCGCGCGCCGTGGCAAGCGACATGCGGCCTACAGCCCCGTGCGGAAACCGTGCGTCTGGATGGGATGACCTGCCAGGCCTCCACCCTGTTCACGGGATCACGGACAGCGGTGCAGCTACACACAACAAGAGCATACCGAAAATGCGATGAGTTGTACAGAGGCTTGTTTTGCCTACAAGGTAAAAAGTGGAGGCAAGGGCCCTCCACTTCCGCGCGTCAGTCCGCGGGGGCTACTTGCCCCGCTTGGACTTCCGCGCCGGAGCACCGACCGGCTCCGGCCCCCTCGG
>MFKH01000012.1:9305-9768 GCA_001779505.1 Candidatus Jorgensenbacteria bacterium GWA1_54_12
TTGGGACCGATGATTTTCAAAAAAGAAGATTCTTTTTTCTTCCATAAAAAACATATTGAACGGACAAGGGTTTTTTACGCCAAATATGGCGCAAAAACGATAATCATATCCAGATTCGTGCCAATCGTAAGAACGTTCGCGCCGATACTCGCCGGTGTCGGTAATATGGAATATAAAACTTTCATAACTTATAATATCTTTGGCGGCGCGTTTTGGGTAATAGGCATCTCTGGACTGGGCTTTTTTCTGGGAAATGCCATACCGGGAATAGAAAAATACTTACACTTTATAATCGCTTTGATTATTATTGTTTCTTTCCTTCCTATTCTAAGAGAGTTTGCGGCGGCAAGAAAAAATCATTCCGCAAAAATTATTTAACTGCGGCGGCAAGCTGTCCGCAAGCGCCCGATATATCTTCTCCGAAGCTGCGCCTGAATGTAGCCGAAACACCGTTCTTTTTCAA
>MFKH01000013.1:0-908 GCA_001779505.1 Candidatus Jorgensenbacteria bacterium GWA1_54_12
CATTACCTGCTATCCAGTGGGAACAGCAGTTAATCGAATGGTAGTAACGGCCTCACTTAGCGAAGGACCGATAGGTTCCGTCCAAACGACTGAACCGAATTTTGGCGACAAACTAACGACAGCCCGTTAAGGTGTGGGTGTTGTCAGGTCAATCATTTTAACAGCAGAGCCATCTTCGACCGCTACTTGCCAAGTCGATGGATAAAGAGCGAGTGGTAGCTTCTTGGAATCTTGAGCGGTATATATTAAATAATCCTGGGACCCGTTTGTTAGATATAAGCGCAATTCGCTACCGACCTGATAAAGGTAGTACTGGTTAAAACGGTGAATTTGAAATGGGTCTCGGCTATATCGAGTAATTAATTCGCCGCTATCGGTTAGTTCACCACCGGAAAGTTCGAGGCCAAAGTCCAACTTTTCCAGATTGTTACCTCCTAGTGGTGACGAAGAGGTAGTAATTAAAGGCTTGCTTGCTATCAGGGTTGGATCCTTTATTAGTCCGACCTGACCGACCGATAGCCAAAAAGATTGTGTCCAAGTCTGAAAACCTGGTTTTTCTAGCTCGACCGTATAGTGACCTGGTAAAAGATTGCGAACGCGATAGGGGATGTGATTCGTCAGCTTCGTCCCGTTAAGGAGGACGTCAACATATTGTGGCGATCCGTCAACAGCTACTAAAACCGTTCTCTCAAACGCACCCGTAGCAGTGTTGTAGCGAAGGCCGTTTGCCCAGACCACCGATGCCGCCGAAATTATTAGAAAGGCCAGTACCGCTGTCGTTGCCGCGAGAGTGGTTAACAACCTTCTTTTTTTTGTCGCCATTACTTTGAGTGTACATCAACTCACGAGACTGATGTTAGACGTTCGTTGGTTGTATTTTCCCTACTACAGGTTAGAATGCGAGTACA
>MFKH01000013.1:1131-10502 GCA_001779505.1 Candidatus Jorgensenbacteria bacterium GWA1_54_12
ATCGCATCGGCAAAATGTACGACGACAAGCTGGACAGGAGTATTACTGCGGATATGTACGACAGGAAATTAAAGGAATATAAAGCGAGGCAAAACGACATCCTGCTTCAAATGGAAGAACACAGCGAAGGTGATAAATCCTTCTATATCACGGCAAACAGCGTGCTTGACCTGGCGAGCCGAGCGCTTGAGACCTTTGAACATCTGGAAACAGAGAAAAAACGGCAACTTATCGGATTCGTACTTCAGAACCCGCGCTTAAACGGCAGAAAGCTAGTGTTTACGCTGAAAAAACCGTTTGATTCTATCGCCGAGTGCGCTCTATCTCAAAACTGGCTCCGGCGGCAGGATTCGAACCTGCGACCAAGTGCTTAACAGGCACCTGCGCTACCACTGCGCTACGCCGGAATGCACTTAAATTGTAGCGATATTTTCGGATACGGCAAGCACTGTACTCAAATCAGCGTTGACAAAGGTGATACACTGGTGGTACACTTCAAGCATGCCTACTACCAAAAAAAGATTGAACATAACTCTTTCCCCAGAACTTGAACGGGCAATTGCCGCTCTCGCGAAACGTGATGTCCTCCCTCAGGCGCAGAAAGCCACTGAACTCTTGAAGATCGCGCTAGAAATCGAGGAAGACCGCGTATGGGACGATATCGCGCAACGCCGCGACAGGAAAGCGCAATTCGTATCTCATGAGAACGCGTGGCAGTGAATTCAGTGTCCAGTATCACCCTGCGGTAATTCGGGAAGATATCCCAAGACTCCCCGCAACGTGGCGAACGCGAATAAAACGCGCAATAAAAGAAAAACTGACCGTCGCGCCGGAAGTATTCGGCAAACCGCTACGGCGCTCCCTGAAAGGATACCGCAAATTGCGTGTCGGAGATTACCGGGTCATTTTTAAAATGTCAGGAAAGAGTGTAAAAATTCTTGTTATCCAGCATCGCTCCGTGGTGTACCGAAACATTCCTACTCCTTAAGAGCCACGAACAAATCAGCTACGTTTGAGCCCAGGCGGCCGGTCAGAACGGCATCACCCACCGCCTCAAAGAAGGTGAATGAGTCGTTCCGCTCAAGAAAATCATGCGGGTTCAGCCCCAATTCCTCTGCCCGCCTCCGCGTCAGCACGTCTCCCAAAGCACCGGCATGCGGCGTATTGTCCCATCCGTCGGAAGCGACGGAAGCAATAAGCTCCCCTTCCCGAAGGTGTGGCAAGGCACTCAACACAAACTCCTGATTCCTTCCGCCCTTCCCTTCGCCACGAAGAACAACCGTCGTCTCGCCGCCATAGAGCAGTGCGGAATGCGGGGCGGCTTTGTGGAGTCCTTCCGTCATGAGCGCCCCTATCGTTCGCGACTCGCCAACAACGCACGCTCCGCACACGTCCGCCGCAAGCCCGAGGCGCTCCGCCTCTTCTTTCATCGCCTGCAATGCCTCCATGTGCGAAAGGAAAAGAATGTTCCGCATATTCTGAAAATACTTGTCCTCCTTCGGCGTTTCCAAAAGCCGGCAGTGCGGCACGTCGCATGTTTCAAGCACGCGATATTTTTCAAGAATCGCCGCCGCCTCTTGAACCGTCGTCGTATCCCGCACCGTCGGGCCCGATGCGACAAATTGGATATCGTTTGAGGGAATGTCGGAAATGATAAGCGCCGCGCTCCGCGCAGGATATGCGTACTTCGCCAAGTTCCCGCCGCGGCACGTGGAAAGGTGCTTCCGTATCGTATTCATTTCCACAATCGTTGCCCCTTCGCGAGAAAGGCGCTGCATCATCCGCGCCTCTTCCTCCGGTGAAATATCGTCAGAGTTATACAAGAGCGCCGACCCGCCCCCCGACACGACAAAAAGCACCGCGTCTTCTTCCGTCAGGTTGCGCAGAAGCGTGATAATCGCCTCGGATGCTTCCCTGTTCTGTGCGGATGGCGTCGGGTGCGTCCCCTTAAAGTAGCGGAGCTTCCTGAAAGAGGCATCTTCCGCAATGTCGGCAACGACCCCTCCTGTGAGGCTCCTCCCAAGCACTTTTTCCAATGCCCGTCCTGCAGATGCGGCGCATTTTCCCACAGCAACGACAAAGACCCTGCCGCTTTTCCCAAAAAGAAATTCAAAATCGTCAATCGTCACGCCGGTTCGCGTGACCCGCACCCGTTTTGCAACGGCACGCGCCGGCTCTACTGCTTTAAGCCCCGCTTCAAAAATCCGGACTGCCGCCGTGCGGAGTTTGTTCTTACGAAGCGCCCGGCTGTTACGAACGAAGCGCCGCATCTTTTGTCGCATGCACGGTGCCCTCCGCGTGTTCGGGCGGCGAGTATATCGTGTAGAGCTTCAAAACCTCGTCGGAGGACGTGTTTATGATATTGTGGCGCATTCCCGCCGGCACGACAACGACATCCCCGTCACTTATGACGTGCACATCGCTCTCGTTCAGAACCGCTTCCCCCCGCCCCGCCTCCACGCGGAAAAACTGGTCATGTTCTTCATGCACCTCCGCGCCGATTTCCTCTCCGGGCCGGAGCGTCATGACAACAAGCTGGCTGTGGGGAGCGGTGTACAAAACCTTGCGGAAGTTCTCGTTCTCCAGGGTTTCCCGCTCAATGTTTGAAACATACCCCTGCATAGTGATAGGATACCAGTAATCCGCCTCTAGCTCAATGGCAGAGCAGGAGCCTTTTAAGCTCAAGGTTCTGGGTTCAACTCCCAGGGGGCGGACAAACGTTTTCTATGCGCACCGGTTGTAGCCGCACGAGGGGCACGAGACGCATCCTTCGCTCATGCGAAGAGATTCGCCGCAGTCGGGACATCCCGGCATCGCACCATAGTCCGCTATCGTGTGGTTCCCGCGCCCGTTCTTCCGTCCGTCACTGACAGCTCCGGCAGGAACGCCCAAGCGCTCCGCGAAACCCTCAAGCGTTTCTCCCGACCCCGCACCCAACTCAAGAGGCTCCGTTTTCCCCAGTTCAACTTTTCCCAGTTCAACGTTCGCACCGTCTTCTTTCTCTTCCTTGTTTGCCACATGCATCTCCAAAATTTGCGCGATCGCGTCGGGAAGCGAATACACCCTCCCGCGAGCGGTGAATGCTGGCATGGGTCCCCGAATCCCCTTCAGGTGGTCAACAATCTCATCCGCATCAATGCCTGAGCGCAATGAGAGTGCAATGAGGCGGCAGATGGCTTCGCTCTGTTCCTGCATGAAGCCGCCGGTCTTTCCGATTGTCGCAAACACCTCAAACGGTTTTCCGCGCTCGTCGTCATTTACCGTCACATACAGGTTGCCGTATCCGGTTTTCATCTTGTATGTCGCACCGTGCAAAACCTCGGGCCGCTTGCGGGGAGCGACCGGCTGTGACGCATCGCTTACAGGCGCCGGGGCGCCAACAATAGACGCAATGTTTTGGTTTGTGCCGACATTCAATATCTGCACCTGCCGGCTCCCGTCGCGGTACACGGTACAGCTCTTGCACTTTAACTGCCATGCAAGAATAAAACTGCGCTTCACGTCCTCGCGCGTTGCGGCATTCGGGAGGTTAATCGTTTTTGAAATGGAATTGTCCACTCCCTCCTGAAAAGCCGACTGCATCCGGATGTGGTCCTCACCGGAAATTTCCATCGCGGTCACGAACGTCCTCCTCAAATTCTGCGGAAGGTCTGTCAGGTGCTGAATGCTCCCTTTCTCCTGCACCTCCTTCTTCACCTTCGCAATGCGCTCCTCGTCATATCCCAGTTCGTGAAGCGCCGCATCAAGATACGGGTTCAGATACACGTATTTGTCGGCATCCTTATCCTGTTTCACGAACGACAGGGCAAAATTCGGCTCAATGCCCGAGCAGGTGTCCGAAATCATTGAAATCGTCCCTGTTGGGGCAACGGTCGTGAGCGCCGCATTGCGTCGCGAGCCATCGGCAAAAACGCTTTTTGCGAAGTAAGGGAATGCTCCCTTCTCCGCCGCGAGCCCTTCGGACATTTTCTCCGCCGCTTTTTGAACGATATGCATCACCTTTCGTCCCGTCGCGCGCCCCTCTTCCGAATCATACGGCACGCGAAGCTCATAGAGCATGTCGGCAAATCCCATAATGCCGAGCCCGATGCGCCGGTTCCCCCGCGCCATCTCGTTCAGGCGCTTCACGGGAAAATTAAAGCGGTCAATCACGTTGTCCAGCATCCTGACCGCAATCTGCGTCACCGTGTGCAGGCGCTCCTCGTCAATCTCCCCGTCCCGCACAAACCTCGCTAGGTTCAAGGAACCAAGATTGCAGTTGTCATACGGATGCAGGAACTGCTCGCCGCAATTGGAAATTACGAACCCGTTCGCAATGAACGATGTGGTAAGGGGTTCGCTTAAGTCGTATACGTCCCGTTCTCCCACATACTCAATGGTATCCACGCGCTCCTCGAAAACCTCCCGATAAAATCCGTGACGTTCAACGCCCTGCACTTTTTCATCAAACTTACCGCACAGGAAGCCGACTTTCTCGAGAAAGATTGGCAAACTCGACTTACTTATCTGAAGCTCGTACAAAACGCCGTCGCTCACATACCGGCGCATCGCGCCGCCCTTGCTTTGGTATGCAAACGCCTCGCGGGGCGCTCGCGCACGGTCATAAAGTTTTGACTTAATGCCAAGATTGAGAAGAAGAAGCTGAACTTGCCTCAAAAGCTCCGGCGACTTCGCGGTAAGACGGACATACCGGCTTCCCTTTTTCTCATCATTCGCCACGGTGCCGTCCGCGCTGAACAAGCCCTGAAGAAACCCCACCACGGTTTCCCGCGGCGCCGCAAACAAGCTTTCTGGTACACGCTTCCCCGCCGAGCGGGCTGCGCGAACGCCAAGCGCCTTAAAAAATTCCACGAAATGCCTTGACCCGTACGTGAGATGATATACACCGTTCGGGCGTTTTATCTCCCGCATCTCCGACCCATAAAACCCGTTCAGAATCGGCTTGAGATACTCAAGAATCCTCAGGTCGCCCTCGGCAAACGTGAAACCGGCAGCATACGGCTTCCCCGCATCACGCAACCATCCGTCCCCGACAAGCCAGCCCATAACCTGACCCAGTTCCTTGCTCCACTCGCGAGGAAAATTGTACGCGTACCGGCGCCCGTTCTCTCCTGTCACTTCATTTGTGACAAGAAAAGGAAGGAGTCGGGCGGTGCTGAAAGGTCCTTCAGCCGATTGCAAAAGAATGCGATGTTTGCGCGTAAGGCACGAAAGTTCCACCTTCCCCTCTGTCGTCACAATTTTGTGGTCGGCGGTCGCAACAAGTTCGTAACCCGATTGCGTACGCAGGCGGTACACGGGCTTCACCCCCGTTTGCCATACGCGCGCGGCGCGCGCGAGACCGCCACGTGTCCCCTGTATCGTTTTCACCGCTGTCCGCACAGAACCGTTTTCTGCGAGAGATGTTACAACGTCGGGAACGCGCGCATCCGTCAGAACGTCAACGCCTCCCCCGCCGTAATCGCGGGCGAGCTCCTTTATGGGAACGAGTCCTTTCTTCGTGGCAACGAGCGTTTCACCGGAAACGCACGGGTTTGAGGTCAAAATATCGCCGAAGCCCGGCAGGGGATTTGTGCGGTTCACTTCATCTATAAACACAATGCCCGGCTCGCCGTTATGCCACGCATACTCAACGATTTCGTCAAAAAGCTTGCCGACTGTAATATCAACCTCTTCAACGCCATGCACGGTGCGGTTCGGGTGCCGCAGAATGCGGCGCGGCTTGACCGATTTCCCCTCCCACGTGCACATCCACGGCTCGTCCGGATGATTCACCAGTTTCTCCATAAAAGCGTCGGTCATCTTGACCGAGATGTTGAAATTCGCAATCGTGCCCTCAACCTCTTTCGCCCGCACAAAGTCCAGTACGTCGGGGTGGTCAACGCTCATCATTGCCATATTCGCGCCGTGGCGGCCCTGCTGCTTAATCGTGCCGAAGGCGCCGTTGTAAACCTCAAGGAACGACACGGGGCCCGACGCCTCTCCTTCCGAGCGAACAACGGGGAACATTGCCGGGCGCATCTCATCAAGCGCAAATCCCAAGCCGCACCCCGCCTGTTGGAGGAGCGCCGCTTCTTTCAGGGTCTCAAAAATGCCCTCCATGGAATCATGGATGGGCAAAACAACGCAGTTTGCGACGAGGGGCGTCCGCGCCCCGCCATTCGTCAGGGTTCTCCCTGCGGGCATAAACTCGCGCCGCACCATAACGGCATAGAAATCGTCCTCTATTTTCTTCACAAAATCGCTGTCGCGGCCGTAATCCTGCTCCACAAGAGCCAAGGCGTGCGCCGTGCGACGGAACATATCTGCCACCGTTTCCAAACTCCCGTCTTCCCGCTTATGAAAATAGCGCTTCCGCATGACCCGAAGCGCGTTATCGGAGAATGAACCGTTCAGCTCTGCGTCCGTCGGGACGGGGTAGGTTGTGTTCGTCATACTTTGTGATTGTGGCACTTTGCTTCGCCTTGCCACAAACACGGCACGCGTGTCATAGCGTGCCGATGGCGAGAAGGATTTGGTAGTGCTGGCAAGTTGTCCACAGACGGGACTCCTCAAGTTTATTTTCTCTTCTTGCGCAGGAAGGCGGGAATTTCCCAATGCTCGTCGCCGCGCGCGGCGACTTCGTTCTTCACCGTCCTCAGTTTTTTCTCCTTCCCATTCTTCGGTTTTACCTCCACTTCCGCCTCCGGCTCTATAATTTCAACGGTTTCCGAGAGGTGTTCTTCCTCAGTGCCGTCAATAAAGAGGTGCGGCACGGTCACCGTTTTCCCGCCGGTCAAAAAGTGGTTAAATCCGGCGGCAATAACCGTTACTTTAAGCTCTTTTTCCTTCAAAGAACGGTCAAAATAGGCGCCGAAGATGATTTGGGCATTCGGGTCAAGGTTCGCGACGATTGATTTCGCGATGCTGTGCACTTCAGACATCGTGAGGTCCCTCCCGCCAGCAACGCTGAAAAGGACGCTCTTCGCTCCTTCAATGGACGCTTCAAGCAAGGGAGAGTTCACTGCCGCCTGCACTGCGCGCGCGGCACGGTCTTTGCCCGAGGCGCACCCGATGCCGATAAGGCTCACTCCGCGGTCGCGCAAAATCGCATCCACGTCGGCGAAATCAACATTAATAATACCGGGAACGTTTATAAGTTCCGCAATGGCACACACGCCGTTTTTGACGACTTCGTCTACAACGGCAAATGCTTTCAACACCGGCATCTCGCGGTCAATAACCGAGAAAACGCGCTCGTTCGGCACGATAACCAAAGCGTCAATGTTGTCCCGCAGGCGCTCAACCGCCTCCTGCGCAATAGTCATCCGCCGCGTCCCCTCAAACTGGAACGGTTTCGTGATAACGCCTATCGTGAGCACTCCCTTCTGGCGCGCAATGGAGGCAATAACCGGCGCGGCGCCGCTCCCCGTGCCGCCTCCAAGCCCCGCGACAACAAATACAATGTCTCCCCCCTCAAGCATCTCGCCGATTTCAGAGCGGTTCTCCTCGGCGGCCTGCTTGCCGATTTCCGGGTTCATGCCTGCGCCAAGCCCCTTCGTGAGCGCACGGCCAATGTTGATTTTCCGGTGCGCCGACACCTGTTCCAAATCCTGTGCGTCGGTATTCACCGCAATATATTCCACGCCGCGGATGCGGTAGTGCTCCTTCATCCGCGAGATAATGTTTCCCCCTGCGCCGCCGACGCCAATAACCTTGATGTGTGTCACGCCGTCGCGGGCGCGCTTTTCCCGCCGCCGCGCATCGCGCGAAACCGGCTTTGAGCCCTTGCCGGACCTTCGCGACGTTCTCGTTTCGGTTTTCTTTGCCATTGTCTAAGGAGTTAGGTTTTTGAACAAGCGCTTCAGGATGCCGGGAATTTCCGGCATGGGCCGCACGCGCGAGCCACCCCATCGGATGAGCCCTGCGACAGCCGAGAACTGCGGACTCTCAAGGTAGGTGTGGTGGGACGGGTTCACGGCGTCAAAGGTGCTCACATCGGGCGCCCCGCTCATGACCGGGAGCTTCAATTTCTCCCGCACGAACTCGCCCAATCCCTGGAGTTCCGCCCCGCCGCCCGAAAGGATAACCCCCGCGGGAAGCTGGACCGTTCTCCCGAAAGATTGCACCTCATTATGAACCCAGTCCAAAATTTCCTCAACTCTGACCTCAATAATCTCGGCGAGGAACCGGCGCGAGAGCTCAATGCTCTTCCTTTCGGCGGAGGGGTCGGGGTCAACCTCCGCGAGCTGTATTTTTTCTTTCCGCGAGATGTTGCTTGACGATGCGCATCCGTATTGGAGTTTCAGTTTCTCCGCAAGGTCAACCGGTATCCGCAAACCGATTGCAACGTCGTTTGTAATGTGGCCGCTCCCCAAGGGAATACTCCCCGTGTGCACCGCCTTGCCTTCTTCATAAATAATGAATGAGGTTGTTCCAAACCCGATGTCCAAGAGAAGAACACCCAATTCTTTCTGGCGCTTGGTTAAAATCCCGTCGGAAACGGCAAGCGGGGCGAAGATGACGCCCGACACGAGGCCGCCCGCCTTCTGTACCGCATGAATCAGAGAATTCACGTGCGGCGCAAATGCTTCAACAATAAGGCATTCCACTTCAAGCCGATTGCCGATCATGCCGACGGGGTCGTGAATGTCCCCCACGCCGTCAACAAAAAATTCAGACACAATGTTGTGAAGCACCGTATAGTTGGGCGGAAGTTTGACCATTGTCTGCGCATCGGTCTTCACCCGCTCCACGTCGTCTTCCTGTATTTCCTGGTCGGCGCGCGAAACGGCGACCGAAGCGCGCGACAGGCGCGCACGAATGTGCGCGCCTCCCACCGAGAGCACGATGTTTTTCGCCGCCTCGCGCGACACCCGCGCGATATCGGTCACGACTTGCCGCATCGTCGTCAGAAGGTCGTCGGCGTGAACAACAACGCCCTTCCGCAAACCGCGGGAGGGTGTTGAAAATGCAGACAAAACGCGCAAGCGGCCGTCGCGCCGCCGCTCGGCAACAATGCATTTTATGGAAGACGAACCGACATCAAGGCCGGCTACAACGTGGGACATACCTTAGGACTCTACGGCCTCTTTAAACACTTCGCTCTCAAGCCGCTCCATCTCCATAGTATCACTCTCCCCGTCATGTGTGTAGCCCAAAAGATGCAAAAGCCCGTGCACCGCAAGGCGGGCAATGTCTTCCCCCTTCCGGGTAATGGTTTCGGGCGCGAGCACAATCTCTCCCAGAGCCCTATATCCCTCTTCCGGGGGGAACTGCGTCGTTTCCGGAAAACTCAACACCGTCGTCGGCTCATCCTTGCCGCGCGTTTCGTTGCTCACGCGCCGCATCTCCTTGTCGGAAACGAGAGCAACGGAAACAAGAGGAAGCGG
>MFKH01000014.1 GCA_001779505.1 Candidatus Jorgensenbacteria bacterium GWA1_54_12
AGTTGATTTTTGCCCTCTTCGGAAATCTCTTGCGGAAACTTAGCCTTCCATCCCGCCTCATCGGCAGATTCAAACGCCCACATCACACTTCCCGGGTCGGCCCACTTCCCGCCGTTGTCTTTTAATACTATCTTCACTTCCTGTATGGTGCGGTTTTTGTTGTCCGTCTCGCATGCCACGAGAACGGCAGCTCCTTCCGGCCCATATGCCTCAATAACAATCCCTTCCTGGTCTCCTGCCTCCGCCGCGCGCAAAAGCGCGCGCTCAATGTTCTCCTTCGGCACATTTGCCTTGCGTGCTTCATCAATTGTGCGCTTCAGGGTTGCATTCGCCTCCGGATTCGGATTCCCGCGTGCGGCAAGCGAAACTGCCCGGAGAAGCTTTGAAAAAACCTGCCCGCGCTTCTGGTCAGTGGCTTCCTTCTTGCGCTTGATTTGGCTCCACTTGGAATGTCCGCTCATACAAACGTACGGGTTATGGGTTATGGGTTATGGGTAGCGTCACATGAAACGCGCTCCCGCGGCCGGGAATTGACTCTGCCCAAATACGCCCCCGGTGCGCGGTCACAATGCTCTTCGTAATATACAGCCCTAAGCCCGCTCCGTTCGGGTCAACGCGCTTCGCTCCCTCTGCACGATAGAATTTTTCAAAAAGGTGCTTTTGGTCCTCCTCCGATATACCCATCCCCGTATCACGCACGATGAGGTGCGCCATGCCGTCTTCTGCCCCAAGTTCAATCGTCACGGCACCATCTTTGGTGTTGTACTTCAGCGCGTTTTCAACTAATACCGTTATAACGGTTCGAATGCGGTCGGCATTCGCCGAAACAATAAGTGACTCTTGTGGCTTGAAAGACATGGTTACGCCGTATCCTTGGGCGACGGGGCGCGCCTCGCGCATAACTTCTTCCACAATGCCGGCGAGGTCAACCGGCCGAGCTTCGCGCATGACTCCGCCCTCGGTAATCTGCGTCATGTCCAGCATGCTGTTTATGATTTTCAAGGCGCGGCCCGAAAGTTCGCTCCCTTGGTCCACAATATTCAAAAGTTCCGCGCGGTCGCCGAGCCCGGTGTGCAAACTCTCAAACGCCCATTGGATGCCCGTGAGAGGTGTGCGGAGTTCGTGCGCCGTTGTGGCGACAAATTCGGTACGCGACGCCTCTGCCTCTTCTGCGCCGGTCTCGTCTTGGATGATTTTCAGAAATCCGGAAACCACCCCTTCGTCATTCAGTATCCGGTCCGTTATGGTAAGAAAAACGCGCCGGGGGTCTTTTGTTTCAACCCGCACAATATGCGGCCACCCTTCCTCCGAAATCTGCTCGGTGAGCGGCGCAAGAGACGGGTAAACGACTTGTGCAAGAAGTCCGTATGTGCGGTGCTCGGCAAGGGATGGCGTTATTTTCTTTCCTACAACATCGCGCCCGACGCCGAGAACGGCGCATGCCGCATCATTTATCTCCCGCACCTCAAAATCGGGCGCATAGATAAGAACCCCCTCCTTCATAGCGGCGATGACTCGTTCAAGGCGCACCGCAGAAACACCGCGCTCCCCAAGAAGACGGGTAAGGCGGATGCCGTTCCAAAAGGCAATGCCGCTTCCCGCAAGAAGAGTCACGGCACCCAAAACGATGACCCACAACGGCGCGAAAGCGCTTCCAATGGCGAGAAGTGTCGCACCAAGAACGGCTGTGCCGAGCACGGGAAATGCCTCCTTCCGGCTCCAGTATTTCAAAACATCCCGGTACCACATGACAACTAAATCCTACTCTGCAGGAAGTCGGCGCACAATACTCGTAAAGCCGCGCGCCTCAAAATAATGCCGCGCCGCCGCCCAGTCGGGGTGGAATCTCATTTCGGAAACGTTCGCGACAAGCGGTATGTCGCGGCTAATGGTGTTAAGTTTGCGCGACAGAAACGCATCTTCCCGTCCCGCCGTGAGCTTTTCGCGCTCCTTCTCCGCAAGGTCAAAGAGGTGTTCATAAACGCCCTCAAGAGTCCCATACGTTTTGATGAGGCGCTGTGCGCCCTTCGGTCCCACTCCGCGCACGCCCCTGATATTGTCCGATGCGTCGCCGGCAAATCCCTTGTAGTCGGGGAGCTCGCGCGGCTCGACGCCGTATTTTTCCCGCACGTCCGCCTCGCGGTATTCCTGCGTTTCGGAAACACCGCGCTTCAAGCCCAAAACGCGTATGCTCCGCGCATCATCAACAAGCTGAAGGGCATCCATATCCCCCGTAAGAATGACGACTTCCGCGCCTTCCGAATGAAACCTCTCGGCTAAGGTTCCCAAAACGTCGTCTGCCTCAACGCCGGGCATCTCAACAACGGAAATGCCCATTGTGGTGCAGAGCACGCGCGCTTCCTTGAACTGTGCGATAAGGTCATTCGGCGCCTCAGGGCGCTGGGCTTTGTAATCGGTAAAAAGGTCCTCGCGGAATGTTTTTTCGGGCCTGTCAAAGGCGGCAACCACATAATCCGGTTTCATCGCACCCAAAATTTTGAGAAGCATGCCCGCAAGCCCGTAGAGCGCACCGGTCGGGCTCCCGTCGGGAGCGGTAAGGGGCGGCAGGGCGTGATACGTCCGGTGAATGAGAGCGTGTGCGTCAATGAGGAGTGCTTTCCTCATTGATTACGGAAAATAATGATGGATGACGACTGTTTCTCTCCCTTCTTGTCCAGCACCTCAAGCTCAAGAACGTTCTGTGCTTCAAGCGGGCTTTCAAGAATGTGTACATAGCTCGCGGCTTCACTACTCAATGCCTGCTGGTGCACGAGCACACGGTTCAGATATAAGTTCGTCGTTCCAACACCGCTCGCGGCGCGCACGGTCGCGCGCACAATGAATGGTGATGAAACAAACGAGCCGTTATATGGATTGAGGAACTGTATTGAGATGTTCTGATTTGCGGGCGCGGCTCCCTGCTCCGGCGTGCGGCGGTTATACGAACTCTCAAATCCGGGTATGTGAAGTTTTGCCCACTCCATAACCGACGTTTCCCAGTTATAGAACTGCGAGTCGGCGTACGGAGACGAAGGAAAGGGGCCTAGGGGATTATTCTTATCCACCCAGTAAAGGATTGAGTGCAGGTGTGGAAACACCTGATTGCCGATGGTTTCGGTGTATACCATCTGACCGTTCATCATCGGCTTTGCGGGAAGGGATGCGGGAGCGGGGCGCGGAAACGGGTCTGCCGCAATGCGCCCGGTTGCGAATGCTTCCTGAAGAAACGCGCTCCATATCGGCACTGCGGCAAGAATGCTTGAACCGCGGCTGTGCATCGCCTCGTTATCGTTGTTTCCGGCCCAAACGCCAATGGCAAGGTGCGGTGTGTACCCCATTGCCCACGCGTCGCGATAATCGTTCGTTGTTCCGGTCTTCAGCGCAACTTCGTAGCCCGGAAAGACGGTAAGCCCCAGGCTTGATTGAAAAAGTCCTGCGCGGAGCCCGACGTCCGACAAAATACGGTTTATGAGCCGTATGGGTTCGCGCGAATACGCAACAGACGACGCTCCGGTGAAACGGTCAATGATATTCCCTTCACTATCCTCTACGCGGAGTATGAATGACTGTTTGTGGAGAGTTCCTTCATCCGCAAGCGTCGCATACGCGTTTACAAGATCAATAAGCCGCACCTCTCCCCCGCCCAGGACAAGCGAAAGCCCATAGCGCCACCCTTCGGTCAGAGTTGTAATACCCAAGCGATGGAGCGTGTCCAATACGTCCTCAAATCCCGCAAGGTAGAGCACCTTGACCGACGGAATGTTAATGGATTGGGCAAGCCCCTCCTCAAGCGTTACCGGGCCCCGAAATTGGGAGTCAAAGTTCTCCGGATTAAAACATTCCGGGTTCAAATCAGACTCGGGCGTCACAATGGCCGGGCAATCGGGACTTCCGGAAACGAATTCCGTCTCGGCGTCAAAAACAATGCTCTGCGGATGGAATCCTTTCTCAAAAGCGGTGAGGTATGCAAAAGGCTTCAAGGCACTGCCAGGCTGGCGGTACCCTTGGGTCACGGCATTGAACTTTCCGTCAACTGTTTCGTCAAAATAACTCCGTGAACCGACGAGCGCAAGGATTTCGCCGGACGCAGGGTCTTGAGCAACAAGCGCCGCATTCTTCCCGCCGTAAAGTTCTTCGTTGCGCGCGGCGCCCTCCGCAACGACCCGTTCAGCAATCTCCTGAAGCTCCATATCCAATGTCGTTACAACCTTGAGGCCTCCCCGAAGCGCCATGTTCTCCCCGTAGCGGTCTATGAGAAATTGCTTCACGGCAAGGGAAAAGTGTGGTGCCTGTATGCTCCCCAAAGACGGCTCATCTTCAAACTGGATTTCTTGGGCTTTTGCCGCCTCATATTCCTCGTTTGAAATGAACTCGAAGTCCCTCATCCGTTCAAGAACGTAATCCTTGCGCTTCAAAAGTTCATCACGGTGGTCTCCCCACGGAGAATAAAAGCTTGGCCGGTTAAGAATTGCGGCAAGCGTCGCCGCCTCGGCGACGGTAACGTCTTTAACCGATTTGCCGAAATACAGCCGGCTTGCCGCCTCCACTCCGTATACATTTGAGCCGTAAGGAATCTGATTCAGGTATGCGCCAAGAATTTCATCCTTCTCATACTGCCGCTCAAGCTTAATGGCAAGCGCAAGCTCTTTAATTTTGCGCGTGATGGTGCGCTCAGGCGTAAGAAACACGTTCTTTACAAGCTGTTGGGTAATCGTGGACCCTCCCTGGGCGGCGCGCCCTTCGCGGATATTTACGAGGATTGCGCGCGCGATTCCACGCCAGTCAAACGCTGGCTGGTGATAGAAGTCGCTGTCTTCGGCGGTAATCGTCGCATTCTTTACAATGTCCGGTATGTCTTGAAACGCGACAACCGTCCGCTTTTCCTCATCAAACAATTCATACAAGAGAGCCTCTCCAGTTCGGTCGTAAATTTTTGTGGACTGACTCACCTTGCGCGCACTGAACTCTTCAAGCGGCGGCAGGTTTTTCAAAAGCACAAGCGTGTATACGGCAACGCCGCTCGTGCCGAGAAGCATAAAAAAAACAAAGAGCGCGAGGATAAATTTCTTTAAATCGCGGGACATGCCTGATTACAAATTGCCAGTTACCAATCCAGTGTATCACAGCTTGATTCGTAAAGGAGCCCCGCCGCGGCGGGGCTCCTTTTTCTGCGTCTCACTACTCCTCTTCTGTGTCCTCTTCTATCATCCCATCCTCTTCCTCCTCTTCGTCTCCGGCCTCTTCTTCCTCCTCTTCTTCTTCTTCCTCTTCTTCTTCCTGCATAACGAGTGTCTTTTCTTCTGTGGTTGCCATAGGCGTGTTTTGTCTAAAAATATGTCATGGCGACCTTTTACTGCTGGTATATTGGGGGTGAGTATAGTGTAAGGCCCCGGCGATTGCAAGAGCCAGGGCATCGGTCGCATCATCCACAAGCGATTCCTCCGGAGGGGGCATTTGGAGGGTGTACCAGACCATCTTCGCCACGGCTTGTTTTGAGGCGTTGCCGCTCCCCGCAACCGCCGCCTTGACCGAGGAAGGGGCAAGCTCAATAAGCGGAAGTCCGCACCTTACAAGGGTCGCGATGAGCGCGCCCCTCCCTTCAGCTACCTGCATTGCCGTCTTCTTGTTCTTTGCAAAGATAAGGGTCTCAATAATCGCCATGTCCGGCCTGAACTGTCGGACAAGCTTTTTGAGCGATGGCTCGATTTGGCTTAGCCGCTCGTGAAGGTTCCCCGAAACATCCAATATCCCGCCAGCACGATACCGAAAAGACGCCCCCTCCCGCGCCACAACGCCGTAGCCGATTCTTATCGTCCCCGGATCAAGCCCTAAGAAAATCATAAATCAATTCCCTAATTACCAGTTACCGATTACCAGTCCTTACTCTCTTATCGGCATCACCACGTAAACCATATCTTCCTCATCCTTGCCGCGTATGACGACCGGCTTGTGCGGGCCGCTTGCCCCGAGAACAACCTCCGGCTTTTCATACAAACTCACGCCGTCAAGGAGATATTTCCAGTTGAAAAGTATGGTAGTTTCCTTTTTCGCTCCGTGCGAGCGCGCGGGCAGGCGGTATACATTTTCCCCCACACTGCTTTCGCGTGATGATATCTCGAGCAGTTTTCCTTCCTCATCAAGAGACACAGAAACGTCGTTCGCGCGCCCGGAAAAGACCCGCGCAACTTTCAGGGCGTTCTCAAGTTCCTCGCGGCGCACCTGCACTTCCTGCTCTGTTTCTTTGGGAATAATGTCGCGGTAGCTCGGAAATGTCCCGTCAATAAGGCGTGAAACGAGTGTTGTTGCTGCGGATTCAAAAATAATCTGATTTGCATCAAGAAAGAGTTGTATGTTTTCTTCGTCAGCAAAGCTCCGAATGAAAATGCCAACGGCTCGAAGCGGGACGATAAAAGATACACCCTGCTGGAATCCCGACTGAAACGCATCGCGCCGTGCCCTTGCTTCCACAAGACGAAAACTGTCCGTCCCTGCACACACAATGCCTTCGTCGCCGAAAGAGGTATAAATTCCGTTGATTTCCGGCCGTATCTCGGAATACTGCGTCGCGACAAGCGATTTCGTAAAAAGCCGCTTCAGGATGCGCGCGACAAACGTTGCCGATTCATTTCGGTTTTGAACCGGCGGAATGAGCGGAAACTCATCAACTTTCTCCAGAGAAACGGATGCCTCGTAGTTATCGGCCTGCATGGAGAGTTTGCGGTCTGCCGCTGTCAGTTGTATTTTTTCGGTTGTCAGGTTCTTCAGGATATCCCGAAGAACATGAAGTGAAACGGCGGCGGTCCCTTCCTGTACAACCTTCCCCGAGCAGGTGTGTACGATTGCCGTCTCCAAGTTCGTTGTTGCAAGTGTGATGGCATTTCCTTTCCCCGCTTCAATTTTCACCGTTCCCAAAATAGGGAGACGCTCTCCTTCTCCGACGCTTCGTTCCACGACGCCAAGCCCCTTCAACAAGTTCTCTCTTAATACAGTTAATTTCATAGTAGTAGTTGTAGGTGTTGTTGATTAATCACTGCCAGCTCTTTATTGCGCAATTAGAAAGCATTATTCCGCTTATCTTCATGTGCATGACGTGTGCAAAAGAGTTCATTAACTTTGGTATAACTGTTCCTTAAGCAGCATTATCTTTTGGTTAATCCCCGGCTTATTCCTCACGTCATCCCCAACTTTTTCACAGGCGTGAATGACGGTTGTGTGGTCGCGTTTTCCCAGATGCTCACCGATGTAGGGATACGAAAGTTTTAGGATATCGCGCATAAGGTACATACATATCTGTCGCGGCTCCACAACCTCCCGCTTTCTCGTGCGGCGCGTGAGGTCCTGCGACGTGATGTCAAAGAAGCGCGCCACGATCTTAATTATTTTATCGGGCGTAATATGTATTGAAGAAGCGCGCGACGTCTCCCCGATGATTTTTTCAAGGAATCTTCGGTCAATAGTCTCACCCTTGTGGTTTTGATAAAACACGATTTTATTGAGTACGCCCTCAAGTTCGCGGATGTTGTCTTGTATGGTTTGGGCGGCATATTCAAGAATCCAATCCTCAATGTGTACGCCTCGGAGCTCGCGCTTGGCCCTCAAAATAGCGAGACGCGTTTCATAGTCGGGGTAGCTGATATCGGCAATCATCCCCCCCTCAAAGCGCGAGCGGAGCCGCTCCTCAAGCTCCGCAATAGCGGCCGGCGGTCGGTCGGAAGAAAGAATAATTTGCTTATTTTGCTCGTGAAGAGCGTTGAATGTGTGGAAAAACTCAATCTCGGTTGCCGATTTGCCGCCAATGAACTGAATATCATCAATAATAAGAACATCCACGCGGCGGTACTTTTTCTTCATGTCTTCAACGCGCTTGTGCCGTATAGCCTGCACGACGTCGCGGATAAAGTTCTCTGAAGTTGTGTAAAGAACATTCACCCTTGATGCATGCTTCTCTTTGATCTCGTTGCCCACCCCCTGTATAAGATGCGTTTTACCCAAGCCAACCTTTCCGTATATGAAAAGCGGATTGTATCGGGTGCCGATATGTTCCACGACCGCCTGCGCCGCGGCGTGGGCGAGTTCGTTTGATGAGCCGACAATGAATGAAGAAAGGGAATACTTGGGGTTGAGATTTGTTTGAGGGTCCAGATTGACTTCCAGTAGCGACGACTGTGCTGTGCTTGCTGCGGCGGCGGGAGCGACGGA
Organism: Candidatus Jorgensenbacteria bacterium GWA1_54_12; assembly: GCA_001779505.1. Classification (GTDB taxonomy): domain Bacteria; phylum Patescibacteriota; class Minisyncoccia; order UBA6257; family GWB1-50-10; genus GWA1-54-12. Next base: position 8,200 of record MFKH01000014.1, read on the forward strand.
CCGAGGGACCCCTGTTTTATTTAAAACGACATAGTCAACGTTTTTGATGGTGCTGTCTATGTCGCGGAGCGCGTGGAGAATGAGTTTGTGATACTTGTTTTTGACCCACTCTTTGGTGAACGTGTTGGGAAGAGCGACGGTAACCACCCCCGCCTTTTCATTTTGCTCAACGAGTTCGCTGTTCTTGAGCCAGGTAAGAAAATTGGGGCGAGACACCTGAAGTTCTATGTCTCCGAGTACGGCATCCCAAGCCTTCTTCACATCCATTACTCTTATAGTACCGAGTGTGGGAAATGTTTCAATATTGCGCAAACCCCCTAAAAGTGATTTAATGGTGGATAAGGTGTTGATAGCCGAAGGCTATCAACCCTGAGTTTACCGAAGGGTTACATTCATGCCTAAGAGGACATATCAGCCCAAGAAAAGAAAAAGAGCGCGTACGCACGGTTTCATAAAGCGGAGCCGCACCCCGGGAGGGCGGCGGGTTTTGAAGAGCCGCCGGCGCAAGAAACGGAGCCGGCTCGCTGTGTAAGGAGGCAATGAATCTCGTTGTTATTAAGAAAAGCCGGCCGGGCTCCCAAAAGAAGCCGCTCGTTGTCGTTGTTGGTGCGAAAGTAGCGCGCCGCGCCGTAGACAGAAACCTTCTGAAACGCCGCGTCCGCGACATCATGCGCCCCGCGGTGAAGGATAAGAAAAACGACTACACCGTCATTGCCAGGCCCGGCGCGCCCGCACTGACTTTTGCCGAGCTTAAAGAGCTTCTTATAAAAGAACTAAACATCAAGCAATGATACAAGAAGTCATACTAAGCGTTCTCCAGTGGCTCTACAACAATCTCGCATTCCATAATCTTTTTGTGGCGATTTTGCTTCTCACGCTCGCTGTGCGCGTCGTGCTCTTCCCTCTTTTCTACAAGAGCTCCAAAGACCAGCTCGTGATGCGTGAATTGAGCCCGAAGATGGAGGAAATAAAGACCCTCTACAAGGATGACCGGCAGAAGCAGGCCGAAGAGCTTATGCGGCTGTATAAAGAACACAAACTGAACCCCCTGTCGGGCATTCTCATTCTTGTTGTCCAGCTCCCTATTTTTATTGCGCTTTTCAAAGTTTTCCGCGACAGCGAACTTCTCACGTCGCTCTTTGGAGACGGAAGCATGTTCCTCGGCGCAAATCTCGCTTTGCCGAGCATTGTTGTCAGCATCGTCGCGGCGGCTCTGCAATATGTGAGCGGGAGAATGACCGAGCCCGGAAGCAAGAGCGGGGGGTCTATGGCGAAATTCGGGAAGATGATGCTCTATATGATGCCGTTCCTCACCCTCTTTATCCTCTTGAAACTTCCTGCCGCCTTGGGCGTTTATTGGGCGGTTTCAACGGCTTTTTCAATCGGTCAGACGCTTGTCATAAAGCGCCGCCTGGCGTATAGTAAATCTCGCAATGGAAATGCAGGAGTTACACAAGGAGATGGAGGAACTTATCCGCCTCATGGGGTTTGAGAGCGAGCAGGTATCGGTTCATATAGACGAACCACATCGAAAAATCACCCTTTTCATTGATGACGATGCCGTCCGCGGTGAGCGGACGCCGCACGTCCTTTCTGCATTCCACCACCTCGTGAATCAGATATTGCGGAAGCGCGGCGGCGAGCACCACATCATTGACCTGAATTATTACCGCCGCGAACGCGAGCGGCTCATTACGGAACTCACTCGCACTGCGGCGCGCAAAGCAGCCATCTCAAAAGAAGCGGTTGAACTGCCGCCGATGAACGCATACGAGCGCCGCATTGTTCACATGGAAATCGCAACGCATCCGGAACTCCGTACGGAAAGTGAAGGCTTGGGCAAAGACCGCCGCGTGATTATTAAATGCTTGTAGTGTTCTGATTTCGGAAATCCGTAAGGATTCCTGAAATCTTTTATTGGTTCAGTCTCAACTCATAGAGCCCATTATCGTACCGGTTCACAAAGTAAACGGTGTTCCCCGCCGCACGAACGCTCCGCGCGTCAATCTGGGGAATCTCCTCCACGCCGCTAGTAAAGAGTTGTGTTGTTTCGCCGCTTACGGCGTCAAGGACCAAGAATTTGTCAAGAGTATACACGCTCCCCTTGGCATAATCCTCGGCAAACGTATTGGTAAAAGAGAAGGGCGGGAACACGATGGGCGCAAAACAGAAAATGCGCGCCTCCACACCATCGCACTTCTCTGGGATGGTGGGGGTGGGCGTGAAGACAACAGAAGCAAGCTCGTGGTCAAGGATTTGGAATTTTTTGGGTGGCGTGTAATGAAAAACATAATCCTGCGTCAGCCAGCGCGAAACCTCCCCCTTCTCACCCTCTGCAAGAAGCTGGAGTGTTCGGGCCGTAAGGTTGAACTGCCACGTTCGCGGTTTATAAAACGAAGCAGTTTTTTCTTGGATAATAAGCACATCAAGAATGTCGGACCACGAGAGCGAAACATCAAGAAGCGGAAAGTCATGCAGAATGAGCGTGTAGCGCGGTCCCGCTGTGGCGGGATTCGTGAAATTGTCCCGCACGGGCACTTCAGCAAGAATGCGGCCGCCACCGGTTTCGGGGAGTATGGCGATAAGCGTATCAGCGTCTTTCCAGGTTGCGGCAATCACAGGGACGTTAAATG
>MFKH01000015.1:0-431 GCA_001779505.1 Candidatus Jorgensenbacteria bacterium GWA1_54_12
CAGAAGGGGGTTGGTGACAAACTGCCCTACCTTGTTCTGGATTGCCGCCACTGCTTCAATCTGCAGCCGCTGGGTATACTGGGCGAATTCCTGCGTCCAAAAGTGCTTTACGACCGGGTCCTCAATGTGCGCGACGACAAAGTCGCGATACACACGGTCGGAAAACATGCGTAAAATGCCCAAGACCGTTGACGACGGGTTTTCTAAAAGAGCGAGAACAGTATTGCTCAAAATGTATTCCATGCGCGCCGACCACACGTCAGGCCAGATTTTTTTGAAAACACCCATCATGCCGCTCGCCAGGAGGTGCCGCCGCTCCGCAGAAACCGCTTCAAACGGATTAAACCCGATGGGGTTTTCCAAGTCCGCCGCGTTGAAATAAATAACGTCTTCCACGCGATTCTCGGGAACGTAATCCAAAACGCGCTCCG
>MFKH01000015.1:442-4382 GCA_001779505.1 Candidatus Jorgensenbacteria bacterium GWA1_54_12
TGCGGGTCTATAAGCCCGATGCCGCGCCCCGCCCACATGTCGGCAATCGCCATATTCTCTATGAGCGTTGACTTGCCAACACCGGTTTTCCCCACAACGTACATGTGCCGGCGCCGGTCATCGGTCTTGATGCCAAAACGCCGCTCCTCGCCGCGGAAGTCCGTGATGCCCAGAGGTGTAATATCGTCTTTCGTCATACGATGGGAAGGTCAGGCGGCGGACTGCCGCGCCGCGTTTCAACGCGCCGCAAGGTCGGCGACTTCACGCCGGTCATCGGGAAGTGATACATGGTAGCGAGCTCCTCAATATTGAAAACGCTCACGGGGATCGTCATCTCACGCACGCGGTAATTCCGGTACAAGCGCCGTTTCTTTATCAAAATTTTCTTTTTCTTGAAAGGCTGTTTCGCGATCGTCATCGCCTTGATATTCGGCCGCACATAGTTCAGCGCCCACGTGTTAAACTGCCGGAACGTTCCCAAAACCGCCGCGGCGTTTGACGGCGTAAATGCGTCTTTGCGGTCAACGTACAGGAATCGTATCGTCGTTTCAAAACCGAGCTTCTCCACTTTGTGTTCCACCGCCTCAACGAGGTGCCTGTATCCTTCAAGGGGTCTTTCCTCCTTCTTTTCTTCTTTTTTCTCATCCCAGGTCGGCAACGTCAGTGGCGCCTTGGCAAGGTTCTGAAGGAACGTGAACCCGCTGTCAAAAAGCGCTCCCGCCTGAGCACCCAGTTTCTTTTCCTCCGGCTTCTTCTTTCCGCGAATTTCGTCAATCACATCCCTTGTCTTCTTCGTCCAGTCGTTGCCGGTTCCCCGTATGATGAACTGGAGCCAAATGGCTTCCGTGTTCTCAAGCCGCGACATCACTTCCGTGATGCCGGCAATGGGGTCAACCCGCTGTTCCTCAACAATGGATTCAAACGAGGGATAGGTGCGTATCGGATACGGCGCTTCTTTCCCAAGCACAAACTCGCTTCCCCACACGTCATATTCGTCGCTCGGCAAATCGGCGGGGAATCCGCGCACGTAATCGTCCTCCGGCTGGATAAGCCGTATCTCCGTTTCGGGATAATGGGCATACACTGCCGCCTCAACCATATCGCGATACACTTCGGGAACCCGCACATAGAAATGAACGCTCCCCGCGCGCCCGACAATCTCAAAGCTCGCCCATCGCTCAACAACCCCCTTCCACCATTTGTCTGCAAAACTCAATCCGCCCGACCACATGCCGTGCATCACGGCGAATACCTGCTCCATTGCCTTGGGCGTCTGCGCCACTTCCCGGGCGGGCACCATCTCCAGCATCACCCACGTGACGCTCTTCCTGAACTTTTCCTCGCGGTACCAAACCCACACGTTAACAAGGACAATAACGAGAAACGACGGCACAACAAGCCACCAGGCGTTCATTGCGGCGCGCAGAAACGCTTGCACCTGCTCCACAAAAACGCTTATATCCATGGCTTATCGCGCACCGCGGAGACGGTACATCCCCTCCGCAAATCGTTCAAAAAATTGCCTGTTCTGCAAATTCAAAAGAATGGTGTTCTCCTTCGAAAACTTGCGCCGCTGGACTTCGGCGACAACCCCCACTGCGTTCAGCGGGCCTTTTTCTTTCAGAATGCGGGCGATAACTTCGCGCACGGTACCGCCCTCAAAGCCGTGCTCCTCCAAGCCGTACATGCCGCGCCCGACAAGCATGAAGCGCTCGTCTTTGATAAGTTCATTGTGCACCGTTTGCGGATGCGCGCGGCGGCGCGAGAGACCGGCGTCGGTAATAAGCCGCGCAATTTGCCGAAAGTGAAGCGGTTCCGGCGACTTTTTCAAAACCAAATACGCCTTGTCGCGCACGAATCGCGGATTAATCTCGGCCCACTCCTCTAGACCAATATCGCCAAAGGGGCTCACGGCAATGCGCGGCGACAGCGTCGCGGCGCGCGCCAACTCAAACGTGTCAAATGCCTTGAAGTGCGGCTGTTTTGCTAAAATCGCCTCCGGCCCTTCTTTTTCAAAAAAGGAAACGATGTTCTTCACGGTGCGGAGCACGCGCGTGCGGCGTTCCTCATCGGCATACCAGAACGGCAGTACATCACGGTCTCCTTCATGAAAATACGGCGCCCCTTCTGCGGTCACAAGAATAAAGCGGAGCTTGTTGCCCATCTGATGCGTGTGCTCCACCTGAACCGCCCGCTCAAGGTCGGTAATAAAATAATCGTCGCGGCGCACGCCGCCGGTTCCGTCAAGGAAAAGATACGCCTCGGCAAGAAGTTCGGGTACGAGCGCGGCAAACCGTTCGGCAAGCACGGCGCGGGCCGCGCCTTCAATCTGGCGGACACGCTCTCTCGTGAGACCCAGGTCATCACCGATATCTTGGAGTGTCCTCCGCTTCCCGCTCTGGTTCAGCCCAAACCGGTCGCGGACAACTTTCCGCCGCTTCGGCGAAAAATCATTGAGCGCCTCTCTAATAACTGCATCCAAATACACCATAATGTTGTAACCTAGACAACCAAGAGTACCATACCTTCCCCCATCTCGTCAATCTCTCCTCTGCAGGAGGTATAAAAGCTGCGGAGCAAAGAAAAGGGAAGAAGCCGTTCCCGCAATGACACCGGCAAGAACCGTAAGGAGAAACGGTGTGAGCGAGGCAGGACCCAAAATGAGGAGCGCCGCGACGGTTGCGAGCGTCGTCCCCGACGTATTTATGGAGCGCGGCAGGGTTTCGCGGATGCTTTGAGACATGATGTCCCGAAGCGGAAGCGTGCGGCGGCGCTCGTCCAAGAGATGCTCGCGAATGCGGTCAAAAACGACGATGGTGTCGTTCACCGAATAGCCCAAAACGACGAGAAGCGCGACTATAACCGTCGTATCAAACGAGAACATGCCGAAACGTCCCAGAACGGCGGCAACGCCTAAGGGCACGCTCACATCATGCAGAAGCACAATGACTGCAACCGCGCCGTATTGCCATGAGGGAATGCGATATGACACTTTTCGAAACGCCCACGCAACATAAAGCGCGATGGCGGCAACAACTCCGCCCAAAGCCCACCATGACCGGCGCTGCAGCTCGCGCCCGATGGCGGGTCCGATGCTTGAGAAGCTCATGGTTTGAAATGCTCCAAAACGTTCCGTGAGCGCCGCCTCGTGCGCCGCGCGCTCTGCGGCACTCATCGCTTCGGTCCGGATAACAATATTTTCTCCCTTGGAAGAAACCTGTGCTTTCGCACCCCCCTCCTCAAACACGGCAAGAACCTCCCGCGGAGCCGCTTCTCCGGAAAATGTGATTTGCCACTCCACGCCGCCCGTCACGTCCGCTCCCGGATGAAGCCCAAAAATCAGAACGCATGCCCAGCTTGCGGCGACGACAAGAACGGCAATGCCCAGAAACAATTTGTAGTGCTGCATCATGATGTTGTGCGAAGAAGCGTTCGCGTAATAAGAACAGCGCTTACCATACTCATCGCAACTCCGATAAGAAGTGCAAGCGCAAAGCCGCGCACAAAGTTTGTTGCCACATAAAACAGGATAACGGCGGCAAACATCGTCGTCAGGTTTGCGTCGCGAATGGAATTCCACGACCGTTTGAACCCTGCTTCAATTGCATCCCGCCGCGGCATGCCCTTCTTCAGTTCCTCCTTCACGCGTTCAAAAACAAGCACGTTCGCGTCAACCGCCATGCCGATGGAAAGCACAAATCCTGCGATTGTTGAAAGTGAAAGAGTAACCGGCACAAGCTTGAAAATGCCGAGCGTGAACACGACGTATAAGAGAAGTGCCGCACTCGCCCATATTCCCAAAGCCCGGTAATACGCGACCATGTACAAAACGACAAGCCCCAGCCCGGCCGCGCCGGCAATGAGTATGCGGCGGAGCGCCTCGCCTCCGAGAACGGCTGAAACCGTGTTTTCTGCAACAAGCGTGATGGGTGCGGGAAGC
>MFKH01000015.1:4417-4560 GCA_001779505.1 Candidatus Jorgensenbacteria bacterium GWA1_54_12
CTCGTCTAGGGTGAACGAGCCGCTGATCTGCGCTCTGCCGCCTGTAATCTCTTCCCGCACAACCGGCGCCTCTATAAGTTCATTGTCCAAAAACACGGCTATCGACTTTCCCACGTTTCGCTTGGTGAGTTCCTGAAAAAGTT
>MFKH01000015.1:4618-7054 GCA_001779505.1 Candidatus Jorgensenbacteria bacterium GWA1_54_12
CGAAACACTCGCCCCCTTGACGTGCCGCCCATTGAGGAGGGTTGGCGTGTATACCGGTCCGTCAACTGACGGATCAGCCGACGAACCCAGCGCAATCTCTCGAAAATCCAAAAGCGGTGTCTCGCCTATTTCCTTGATTGCCGCGTTCACGTCGTGCACGCCGGCAAGTTCAATGGCGAGCCGTGATTCATCGCCGACCCGCTTTACGTACACGCGCGGCTCGCTCACGCCAAAGAGGTTGACGCGCCGTTCCATAAGGTCTTGCAATCCCTGGAGCACGCTTTCCGCATCCGCCTCCGCAACGCCGGAAAGGTCAACGGCATACTCAAGATTGGCGCCGCCGGCAACGTCAAACCCCAACCGCCATGGGCGGAAATCGCTCAAAGAGCTCCAGAGCGGCTGATACACAAAAACACCGGCAATGACGCCGAGAGCGAGGATGATGCATAGAGTGATTATGTTGCGCCGCGGAGTCATTGTTTGCCGAATCTTGCCTGCCAGCGAGGCAGGGCCTTAACGACTTCAACTAATGCTAGATTAAGAACCCCAAATCCTGCAAGCACAACCCAGTCAAAGAAATCGAGTGGCACGGTGTGGAGCATGGTTTGCAGAAATGGCATATAAACCGCCGCCGCCATGAGTCCGAATCCCAAAAGAACCGCAACAACAAGATGCAAACTGCCGAAGGGATTGTATTCCCAGATATTTTTCTCCAAATCCCGGCAGGCAAAGACAAACATGAGCGAATCAACGGCAAGCGCGACGAACATAAACGTGCGAACGTGCGCAATGTCATATATGCCTATGCGGAGAAGCGCCGCAAAGAGAAGAAGTAAGACTGCGTTAGACACAATGGTAATGATGGCAATGATGCGCTTCATGGGGCGCGACAGAAGCGGCGACGCCTTCGGTTCCGGGTGGCGGCGCATCACGTTCACCGCTCCCCGTTCAAACATAAAGGCGATCCCCGGAAGCGCATCCTCAACAACGTTAACCCAAAGAATCTGCACCGCGAGAACGGGTATAGGGAGCCCCAATACCAGGCTCATGCCAACAAGAACGACTTCGGAGAACGCGCCGGAAACGAGATAGGTAATGACCTTGCGGATATTGTCAATAATAATGCGTCCCTCACGTATCGCCGCGGGAATGATAGAAAAACGGTCTCCCAAAAGCACGAGGTCGGCGGTCTCTTTGGCAACGTCGGTTCCCGAACCGATGGCGATGCCGATGTCCGCTTTTTTCAGGGCCGGAGCATCATTCACGCCGTCACCGGTCATGGCGATAACCTCGTTCTTCGCCTGCCACGCCTCTATAATGCGTAGTTTGTGGCGCGGCGTGACGCGCGCATACACGCGAATGTCACGAAGCCGCCGGCCCAATTCCATATCCGACAGGGTATCAAGCTCTTCGCCAGTCACAACTTCTGCGGATTCACTTTCAATAATGCCTGTTTCGCGCGCGACGGCGCGTGCCGTGCGCGCGTGGTCTCCCGTCACCATAATGGTCATGACTCCCGCCTCACGCGCCTCGCGGATGGCTTCTGCCGCTCCGGGCCGCACCGGGTCACGGAGCGCGACGAGCCCCACAAGAGCAAACCGGGAGAGCGTGATGCCGCGACTTTCTTCTGCGGCGTCCGCGGTGCCGACGGCAATGACGCGCGAACCCCTGCCCGCAAGTTCGTTAAGCCGCTCGTGAAGCTCGTGCGCCGCAGGCGCCGAAACGTTCAACGCCTGTTCCATGAGTGCCTCGGGCGCGCCGGCAACATACGCGCACAATTCTCCCGTCTCCGCACGATTCACTGATGCAAGATATCGTTTTCGTACGTCAAACGGCAGGGTGCGCACAAATTCTTCTCCCGCCCGCGCCGCCTCGCGGGTTATGCCCGCATTCCGCGCGGCCTTCATAAGCGCTATATCGGTCGGACTGCCGTGCGTTTTGCCATTGGATTTCTCCATAAACGCGTGATTGGCGATTGCGGCAACGCGAAGCACGTCGTGCTCGCTGTGTCCGGCATACGGCACGATTGCCGTAACTTCCATTCGCCCCTCGGTCAAGGTGAGTGTTTTGTCGGTCGCAATGACGGAGGTGCTCCCCAGGGTTTCTGCGGAAGCAAGATGTCGCACAACGCCGCGTTCTGCAAGAATGCGCTGCATGCCGACGGCGAGAATTGCCGTCGCCGCGACCGGCAGCCCTTCAGGTATGGCGGCAACGGCAACCGCGACCGCAAGCATGAACATTTCACCCAAGGTGCCACCCAGGAGCGTGCCATGAGCAAAAATGCCCGCGGCAATTGTCCCGACAATAAGTGCGATGACCCATGAAAACCGCCGCAGTTTTTTTTGATACGGCGTGCGGTCTTCTTTCACCTTTCCCAAGAGCGAAGCAATAAGACCTACTTCCGTTGTGCTTCCGGTTGCAACAACAATCGCCGTT
>MFKH01000015.1:7219-7694 GCA_001779505.1 Candidatus Jorgensenbacteria bacterium GWA1_54_12
ACGAGTTCTTCGCGCCGCACTTCGCGCCGCTCTCCGTCGCGGATAACTTGAGCGGAAACACGGACCGCTTCTTCAAGTTCGCGGAGCGCGCGTGTCGCCTTGTACTCCTGAATAAAACCGATACACGCGTTCAAAAGAACCGCCGCGCCGATAACATACGCATCCGTGTGTCCGCCAAGCATAAATGTCACGGCGCCCGCAACCGCGAGAATGAAAATGAGCGGATTCTTGAATTGCGAAATAAAGATGACGGCTCCAGACGCCCCGCGCCGCCGCGGCAGAACGTTTTCCCCATAGCGTGCGCGGCGCGCGGCGACTTCGCGGACAGTAAGGCCTTGCGCCGCCTCCACATCAAGGAGCCCCAAGACCGACTCAACGGTTTCTGCATGCCAAACCGCGCGCGGGGACTCTTTCATGAATTTATCATAGCACAAGGACACAGAGGTCGATTTCCCCGAAAAGCGGCCCTCGGAGG
>MFKH01000015.1:7713-7806 GCA_001779505.1 Candidatus Jorgensenbacteria bacterium GWA1_54_12
GCGTCCCCGCCGCGGCGGGGATGACACGTCCGCGACTTCGGGGAAATCGACCGAGGATCAGTCAGTCATTGCTCGGGAACGCAGTTCTCGGTG
>MFKH01000015.1:7877-9104 GCA_001779505.1 Candidatus Jorgensenbacteria bacterium GWA1_54_12
CGCCCATAAATTCGTTCTTCCGCCGCGTCGGCCCCTTTGCAATGCCAATAACGGGAAGTTCAAGCCCTGCCTCACGGAGAACACCGCGCGCGGCGCTTATCTGCGGCTTACCGCCGTCAACGAGGAGAATATTGGGCATGGGCCACTCGCTGTGGCGGAACCGCCGCCGGAACACCTCCTGCAACATCCCAACGTCATTCTCTGTGCGGATGGTGCGAATGCGGAATTTCCGGTACTCGTCGCGCGACGGCTCATCGCCATTAAAAACAACCATGACGCCGACGGCGAAAGTTCCCGAGATGGTTGATATGTCGTATCCTTCAATGCGGGATAATTTCGAATTTCTAATGCGTGCCTCACCGACTAAGGCAACGTCATTTATGTGCTTCAAGGCGAATATCTGCCGGCGAAACTCCGCCGCGCGCTCAAACTCTTCCGCGTCAGCCGCCGCATGCATGTCCCGCTCCAAGTCGCGGAGAAGTTTCCTCGTTCTGCCGCGAAGAACCTGCTTCAAGGCGCGTATGTTCCGAAGATACGCCGTTCTGTCCACTTCGCCCGTGCACGTTCCGGGGCACAGCCCCATTTCCGCATCCAGACACGGACGGGCATACGTGCCCACGCTTCCTTTCGGATGGGTGCTGTAGGGAAAAATCCTCCGCAGTATCTTGAGCGCGACGCGGACTTCGGATGGATAGATAAACGGACCAAACACATCGTTCCGCTTCTTTTCCGCGAGCTGCTTACCGCGCACCAAGCACACCTGTGGATACGCATCACGGGTAATTTCAATGTAGAGAAAACTCGTGTCGTCTTTCTCGCGCACGTTGTACGGCGGCATATGGCGCTTAATGAGCTCTGCCTCGCGCACCAATGCTTCAAGCGCCGAGCCGGTTTCTTCGTACTCAATGCGGTGAATTTTTTGCACGAGGCGTTCAATCCGTCCGTCATGCCCACCTGCCGGCGAGGCAGGGGCTTTGACAAAATAACTCTGCACCCGCCGCCGCAAATTCCCCGCTTTCCCGACATACAAAAGCTTCCCTTTCTTATCTCTCATAAGGTATACGCCGGGGGAATTCGGAAAATCTTGATAAAGAGTGGACATATCAAAAGCGTACTGGCGACGCGTCCGCGATTTCAGGAATGGTTGGTCTGCTCTCGGAGAACTTTTCTTAAGTACTCCCCCGTTGCACTTCCGGCTTTCCGCGCAACCGTTTCCGGCGTTCCCGC
>MFKH01000015.1:9118-10670 GCA_001779505.1 Candidatus Jorgensenbacteria bacterium GWA1_54_12
CGCAACAACCCGCCCGCCCTCGTCCCCTCCGCCAGGGCCCAGGTCTATAACCCAGTCGGCAGACTTGATGACGTCCAAATTGTGTTCAATGACCAAAACCGTGTTTCCGCGGTTTACCAGTAGCTGCAGCACCTCAACAAGCTTCGCCACATCGTCAAAGTGCAAGCCCGTCGTCGGCTCATCCAAGAGATACAACGTCCGGTGCGTGTCGGGCTTTCCTAGTTCCTTGGCAAGTTTTACCCGCTGAGCTTCTCCTCCCGACAGGGTCGGCGCCGGCTGGCCAAGTTCCAGGTATCCCAAACCGACATCGCAGAGAACTTTCAAGCGTTCCTTAAGCCACGGTATGTCGCCGAAGAATGCGAGGCATTCTTCAACCGTCATGTGCAGAACGTCATACACCGTCTTATCGCGATAAGTGACTTCAAGCGTTTCACGATTGTACCGCTTCCCCTTACACACGTCACAGGTCACGTACACCGTCGGAAGAAAATGCATTTCTATCGGTAGATAGCCGTGCCCTTCGCATTTCTCGCACCGCCCGCCGGGGACGTTAAAACTGAAACGCCCGATTTTATATCCGCGGACTCGCGCCTCTTCGGTTGCGGCAAAAAGGTCGCGGATATAATTCCACGCGCCGACATATGTGGCCGGGTTTGAACGCGGCGTTCTGCCGATGGGTGACTGGTCAATGTCAGCAACGCGATTTATGGCATCCGCGCCTGACAGGGATGTGTGCGCGCCGGCGCGGTAATCCGCGCCGTTCAGCTTGTTCGCCAGCGCCTTGTACAGCACGTCATTCATCAAGGTGCTCTTGCCGCTCCCCGAAACACCGGTTAAAACGACGAGTCGCCCGAGAGGAATGGAAACATTCACGTTTTGCAGGTTGTGCTCCGAAGCGCCGGTAATCTTCAGGGCGTAATGCGCGCGGGAGCTTCGCCGTTCCGGCACGGGAATGCGGCGCGTGCCGCGGAGATATTCCAGCGTGAGGGACTGTGCGCGCGCATCCTTCAAAATCCCAGGCAATGTCCCTTGGGCGACAATTTCTCCGCCGCGCACGCCGGGACCGGGACCAACGTCAATAAGATAATCGCTTCTCAAAATCGTTTCTGCGTCGTGCTCCACGACAATGACGGTGTTCCCCAGGTCACGCAGGCGGTGGAGGGTTTGGATAAGTTTTTCATTGTCCCGCTGGTGCAAGCCGATTGTCGGCTCGTCAAGAACATAGAGCGTGCCGGTCAAGCCCGACCCGATCTGCGACGCAAGGCGGATGCGCTGCGCTTCGCCGCCGGACAGGGTCCCCGCCTCGCGGTCAAGCGTGATGTAGTTTAATCCCACGTCCAAAAGAAACTGCAGGCGATTTTGAATCTCCCTCAGCGGGGCTGACGCAATCTCCGCCGTGCGCTCGTCCGCATTTTGCTTCAAGTCCTCGCAAAAGCGCTGTGCATCAGAAACCGGAAGCGCGGTAATCTGTGTAATGTTCTTGCCGTCAACAAGAACCGAGAGCGCCTCGGGGCGGAGCCGCTTCCCGCGGCACACGGGGCATGGCGCCTCG
>MFKH01000015.1:10754-15336 GCA_001779505.1 Candidatus Jorgensenbacteria bacterium GWA1_54_12
AGCCGCAGGCGATTGTCTTTGTCCGTAAAATTCACGCCGAAGGGCAGCTTATCAACGATAAGTTCAATCGTGTGCCGCTTATAGCGCTCCAGGGTAATGCGGTCGCGCAGGAATCGCACTTTCCCGTCAATCCGCGCTTCCACAAATCCCGCGGAGAGAAAGTCATACAGCATCTGGTAATACTCGCCTTTCCTGCCGCGCACGACGGGCGACAGAACATACAATGACTCTCCTTTCAGGGTCCGGGCGAAAGCAACCGCCGCATCAACAATCTCGTCAACACTCATCTTCTGAAGCTTCTTGCCGCAGATGGGGCAATGCGGCGTCCCGGCGCGCGCAAAGAGAACCCGCAGATAGTCGTATATCTCGGTAATCGTCGCGACCGTAGAACGCGGATTTGACGAATGGCTCTTTTGGTCAATGGATATCGCGGGCGACAACCCGGTCACCTCGTCAACGTCCGGCTTGTCCATCTTTCCCAAGAATTGCCGCGCATATGCCGAGAGTGATTCCACATACCGCCTCTGCCCTTCGGCGAAGATAGTATCAAACGCCAGGCTTGACTTCCCGCTTCCCGAAACGCCGGTGAAGACAACCATCTTGTTTTTGGGGAACTCCAAAGAAATATTCTTCAGATTGTGCTCCCGCGCCCCTTTGATACTGATAACGTCTTTCATCTTTGCAACTCCTTAATCTCGTCCCTTAAGACTGCCGCGAGTTCAAAATCAAGCCGCTCCGCCGCTTCCCGCATCTCCACCTCCTTCTGCGCAAGAAGTTCTTTCAATGCTTTCTTCGTTTTGGGAAGCGGGAGCGACTCGGTCGCGAGCGTTTCCGCCGCCGGCACAATGTCCGAAATCTCTTTCTCAATCGTCCGCGGCGTTATGCCATGCTCCTTGTTGTATGCAAGCTGGCGAATGCGTCGCCGCCCGGTTTCGCTGATGGCGCGCTTCATGGAACCGGTCATGATATCGGCGTACATCACGACCTCGCCATTCACATTTCGCGCGGCACGCCCCATGACCTGAATAAGTGATGTCTCGCTCCGGAGGAATCCCTCCTTGTCGGCGTCCAAAATCGCAACGAGCGACACCTCCGGCAAATCCAGCCCTTCCCGCAAAAGGTTCACGCCGACCAAAACGTCATATTCCCCCCGCCGCAATTTCGTGAGCGTTCGGATGCGGTCAAGTGTTTTCACATCGCTATGTAAGTAAGCAACTTTAAACTCTTTAAACCGAGGCTTACTTGCACCCTGAGCTTGCCGAAGGGTTTCCTTGCCAACACTCTGTAAGTAGTCGCTCAAATCTTCCGCCATCCGTTTCGTCAAAGTCGTCACGAGAACGCGTTCGTTGCGCGCCGCGCGCTCGCGGATGCGGGGAATAAGGTCCTGCACCTGCCCGCGTGCCGGAAGAACGGTAAGCGCCGGGTCCACGAGCCCCGTCGGACGGATGATTTGCTCCACAATCTGCTCACTCCGCTCTTTCTCGTATGCAGCCGGCGTCGCTGATGTGTAAATGCGTTCGTATACTCGCGCGTTGAACTCGTCAAACGTGAGCGGCCGGTTATCCGCCGCCGACGGCAGGCGGAATCCGTGCTCTATGAGCGTTTGCTTGCGCGAGCGGTCTCCGGCATACATGCCGGCAAGTTGAGGCACGGTGACATGCGACTCATCAATCACGGTGAGGAAACCGGCGGACCCGCCTGCCGGCGAGGCATGGAAATAATCCAAAAGCGTCGCGGGCGGCTCGCCGGGATTGCGCCCCGAAAGGTGGCGGGAATAGTTTTCTATGCCGCTGCAGTAGCCGACTTCCCGCATCATGGTAAGGTCAGCCAGCGTGCGCCGCTCCAAACGTTCCGCTTCAAGATACTTTCCTTCTTTCTCAAACTGTGCGAGGCGAAGGGTAAGCTCTTCCTTAATCGCCTTCGCCGCCGCTTCGCGCCGCGGCGCTTCGGTAATGAAGTGGCGCGCCGGCGCAATGTATACCCCGCCCATGTCCGGCGTCACGCCGCGCTCAAAGCCCTTAACCGGATCAACTTCCCATATCCGGGCAATGTGGCCACTCTCAACCTCTATTTGGTAAATAACCTGCCGCTCCGCGGGCATAAGTTCCCACAGGTCGCCGCGCAGGCGAAAACTGCCGCGCGTGAGGTCCGCACTTGTCCGCTTAAACTGGATGCGCACAAGTTCCCGCGCGAAAGCCCCCCGCTCAACGGGGTCACCGACCGAAAGACGCATAAGGTGCGCGCGGTACGTCTCTGGGTCGCCCAAGCCATACAGGCTCGAAACCGATGCCACGATAATGGTATCCGGCCGCGTCAAAACCGCAGTCGTTGCCGCGTGGCGCAGGCGGTCAATCTCGTCGTTAATCATTGCCTCCTTGCCGATATAGGTATCGGTCGCGGGAATGTACGCCTCCGGTTGGTAGTAGTCGTAGTACGAAACAAAATAGTGCACCGCATTATGCGGGAAAAACATCCGGAACTCATTGCACAGCTGCGCGGCAAGCGTCTTATTGTGCGCAATGACAAGAGTCGGTTTCTGCATCGCCTGGATAACGTGCGCGATGGTAAACGTCTTCCCGCTTCCCGTAACGCCCAAAAGCGTCTGGTCGGCGTATCCCTTTTGGAGACCTGAAACGAGTGCGCGAATAGCCGCCGGCTGGTCACCCGCCGGCTTATGTTTTGACACAAGCGTGAACACACCCTGCTTCATAGATAAGGGGATGTAATCAGCATAACGAAGACCGACTCTTCTGAAAAGCGGCCCTCGCAGGGCGAGTGAGCCCGAGAGTGAGCGCATCTACCCCACTGGGGTAGATGACGCGTCCGCAACTTCAGAAGAGTCGGTCGGAACAGAGACTTCTGGAGCGGGCTGTTCCGCCTTCGGTTTTACCTTGTGCACAGGTATCTTCGGTCCGGGGATGACGCCTGCACGAACGAGCACGTTATGCACGCTGTCGGTCGGGCTCGCGCCGTGCGAAAGCCAATACTTCGCCCGCTCCGCATTGACGCGCACCTCGTCGGTGTGCCGATTCTCCCAGCCCAAATCTTCCACAAATTTACCAAGGAGCTTAGAACGCGATTCAACGACAACGACGCGGAAGCTCCGCTGTCCTTTTCGTCCCGCCGGGCGCAATTTCATTGCCAACATAATAAAAAGCTTATAGGTCACAGCTTATAGTTGAGCCGCGCCCGTGTCAATGTTAGTCAACTTTCATAGAAAGCACCCGCGAAACGCCTTCCTCCATCGTCACTCCGTAGAGAACTTCCATCGCGTCAATCGTAATCCGGTTGTGCGTTACGATAACGAACTGCGCCGCGGCAGAAAATTCCCGAAGCAGGCGGGCAAACCGGCCCGCATTTGCCTCGTCAAGCGCCGCATCAATTTCATCAAGTGCGAGAAACGGCGGCGGCGACACCGAAATAAGCGCAAAGAGCGCGGCGAGCGACACAAGCGTCCGCTCACCGCCCGAGAGCATTTCCGTGCCGTGCGAGCGCTTCTTCGGCACGGTAAGCGTAAGCTCAACGCCCGACTCGTCTCCCTCGCCAACAAGCTCCAGTTTCGCCTTGCCGCCGCCGAACATCATTTGGAAATACGAACCAAACGAACGGTTGATGTTTTGAAACGCCGCGCGAAAATCGCCATGGATGCGGCGATCCAGCTCGCGAATGAGTTCATAAAGATTCTGTGATGACTCCTCAAGGTCGCGCATTTCGCGCGTGAGGAACGCGTGCCGCTCTTCCGTTTCTTCCGCTTCGCGCATCACGGCCTCGTCAACGTCGCCGAGCGCGGCAAGCTGCGCTTCCAGACGGAGCATTTTTCGCCGCATTTCTTCCGCAGAACCCGCGCTTCCGGGCGTGGAGAGAGCAATGTCATGCCGCTTCACGCCGAAACCTTCCATCTCCCGCGCAAGCTCTTCTTCTTTCATCCCCACTTTCGTGAGCGCGAAGCGCGCCTCCTGCGCGCGCCGCTCAATGTCGTGCGCTTTCGCCCGCGCCGCCTCAAGTCCGGAAACCGTTTCCTTGAAATGCGTGAGAGGCGCGCGTGCCGCCGGTACTCCGCTTTTTGTGAGTTCCTCAAAACGGCGAACCCACTCGGCGAGATATGCCGCGGCGCGCTCCGCGCCGGCTTTTAGAGCTCTCTCGGCATCTTGCACAAACGCGCGGACCGTTTCCAAAAGCGTGTGAGCTGAAACGCGCCGCGGACTCGCGGCGGCATCCAAATCGCGCTCGGCATCCCGCATATCGCGCTCAAGAGTCCGTATCGCCGTCTCTTGCGCCTTAAGTTCTTCATTGAGCGCACGCTCTTCTTCTTCCGCCGCGCCGCGCTCCGTTTGGAGCACGGAGAGCCGCCCGCCGAAATACGAAGCGGCGAGTTCCGCAAGTTCGCGCGCCATCGCGTCGCGCCGTTCCCACTTTCGTTTCTGCCGCCTCAAAAATCCGAGATGCGGCTCAAGCTCTCTTACTTGTGCCGAAACAGCCTCCATGTTTGCACGGCTCTTCACAAGCCGCCGCTCCGACCGGCGCTTTTTGATGCGAAACTCGTTCAAGCCCAAAAGTTCTTCAATGAGCGCGCGCCGCTCTT
>MFKH01000016.1:0-16400 GCA_001779505.1 Candidatus Jorgensenbacteria bacterium GWA1_54_12
GTACGCCTCCTTATTCCTCGTTAATAATATCCCTGTACTGTTGCCGTAACAACCTTCTTCCTTCCGTTGTCTTGAGGAATTTTTCTCTCCGTTCAGCATCACTCTTTAGCGCATATCCCTCGTAACCTATAAGCGTCAGGGGACGGAAGTTTCTCGTTGATTCCACTTTGCCGGCATTATGTTCTTCCATCCTTCTTTTCAGGTTGCCTGTACTCCCTTTGTAAACGCGCTTATTTGCTAACCTCAAAAAGTAAACGTAGTGCATTTATTTAGACGGGATTCGCCCAGTCATCCGACTGGGCGCCCGGTCGAATGACCGGGCGAACCTCCGGGGCCCTTACGAGCCACAGCTTTCCAAGCTGTTCCATTAGACCGCTCTGGCACCCCTCCTTAAGACCCATTTGCCCTAACCACCCTATTCTTGCCGCTTTCTTTGGCTTTGTATAGGGCGAGGTCTGCCCGCTTCAGAACCTTGTCAAATTGCTCCGCGCCGAGGCATGAGGCAATGCCGCCCGAGACCGTAACGCGAAGTTTCCCTTCGGCGGTTTCCATTTCCTCCCCCGCTATTTTTTCCCGTATGCCATCGGCAATTTCGAAAGCATTTTCTTCGTTCGCACCGACGAGCGCAATGAGAATCTCTTCCCCTCCCCAGCGGGCAACAAGGTCAATGCCGCGTACCCGTTTCTGTATTGTTTTCACAACGTACTGGAGCACGGCGTCGCCTGCATCATGCCCGTAGGTGTCATTCACCTTCTTGAAGTTATCTATGTCAAAGAGGACGACGCTCAAATCCTTGATAAGAACCGATGAGCGCCGCTCTGGCGATTCGCGGTATATTTGAACTTCCCGGAGAAACTTCTCCACTTCTTCGGTGAATCCTCGCCGATTATAACTGCCGGTCAGCTCGTCTATGTAGGCGAGCGACTTCAGGCGTTCTATCTCCGCCCGCAGTTCCCGTATTATTTTCTGCTGATTCTTCTCCGTCATGTTCAATTATTTCCTGCCTCGCCGTCAGGCGGGCCTGCCCCGCAGGCGGCTGATGCGTTTCGCAACGGGCGGGTGCGTTTGAAACAAACCGCCCATGCCTTTCTTTCCTTTGAAAGGGTTTGCAATCCATAAATGTGCGGTTGAAGTCCGTGCCGCCCGCATTGGTGTTGTGTCTGCCGAGATTTTTTCTAAAGCGCTTGCCAAACCGTCGGGATAACGGGTGAGGAGGACACCCGTCGCATCCGCAAGGTATTCGCGCTGGCGTGAGATGGCGAGCTGGATAAGAACCGCTCCCAGAGGCGCGAGGAGTGCGACGCCAAAGCCGATCAGGGCCGCCGCGCCGGAAGCGCCTTCTCGCCTGCTACTGCCGCCACCATGTCTTCCCCAAGCAAGCGTGCGGATAAATATGTCGCCGAGAATGGAGATGAAGCCGACAAGAACGACTGCGGCGGTTGAAACAAGCATGTCGCGATTTCCGATATGCGAAAGTTCGTGCGCAATCACGCCTTCAAGCTCGCTCCGAGAAAGGTGCGCGAGAAGCCCTTCCGTTACGGCAAGCGCCGCATGCTCCGGGTCGCGCCCTGTCGCAAATGCATTAAGCTGAGCCTCATACACGATATAGAGCCTTGGTTTCGGAAGACCCGCGGTGATGCACAGATTTTCAACGATGCGGTGCAGCTCGCGATACTTCCCCTCGTCGGCCGGCTTCGCACGCGCCATGCCGATGACGAGCTTGTCTGAAAACCAGTACGCGGCAATGTTCATCGCAATGGCAATCGCGATGGCTATGTAGAGATTAATTGGATTTTTGTCTACCTGCGCGAAGACGAAGCCGACGCCGATGACAACGATGAGGAAAACAGTAAAGAGGAGAATGGTTCTCCGCTTGTTCGCGGCTTGTTTGGTATAGAAGCTTGCCACGCTACTCATCCTCCGAAGGAGGACCCTTCTCCGAAGGGAACTTCACCTGGGGAACCTGGCTCTCGCTTTCATTCTCCAGCTCAAAGTATTCGCGCTTCGTGAAATGGAACATGTTCGCGATAAAACTCTGCGGGAAAGATTCAACTCGCGTATTCAGCTCGCGCGCAGTCGTGTTGTAGAAGCGGCGCGCCGCCTGGATTTTGTTTTCCGTGTCGGAGAGTTCGCGCTGGAGCTCAAGGAAATTCGTATTCGCTTTCAGGTCAGGGTAGCTTTCTGCAACCGCAAAGAGCGTCTTGAGCGTTCCGGCAAGCTGGTTTTCGGCGCGCTGTACCTCCTGGACATTCCCGCCGCTTTCCGCCGAGAGCGCTTTGGTCCGTGCATTCGTCACGTCGTCAAAAACCTTTTTCTCGTGCTTTGCGTAACCTTTCACCGTTTCAATCAGATTCGGGATAAGGTTGTAGCGGCGCTTCAGCTGAACGTCAATGTCCGACCATGCTTCTTCCGCACGATTCTTGAGGCGAACGAGACCGTTATAGATTGCGATGAACATAACGGCGAATGAGCCCAGAGCGATGAGTGCGATATATAGTGGTGCCATAAGCCCACTATACTATACGCCGACGCGGAAGTATACCACGTCGCCGTCCAGCATCACGTATTCCTTTCCCTCTACCCGAATTTTGCCCCGCTCACGCGCTTTTACCCAGCTTCCGCAATCCAATAAGTCCCGCCAGTTTACCACCTCTGCACGGATAAAATTCTTCTCGAAATCGGAGTGAATGACTCCGGCGCACTGCGGCGCTTTTGCGCCCTGTGGCGCAGTCCATGCGCGCGTTTCTTTTTCGCCGGTTGTAAGGAAACTCATGAGGTTCAGTATTTCGTATGCCTTGCCGATGAGCGCGGGAACCGCATTTTCTTTTCCCAGATTTACCACTAATGATTGACATCCGATATCAATCATTTTTTGTTTCAGGGCGGGGGTTATGTCGCTCTCGTCGCCATTCAGAAGGAATAACTGCGGCTTTGCCATAAGGAGCCCCATGTTCCGCGCAAAGGGCATGTCGGTAAGAAGCTCCTCCGCCTCAAGCGCGCTTTTCACTTTTTCAAGATTCGCAAGTTCTTCTTTTGCTTCCTTGTCTCCTGTGCGCGCTTTTCCCGCCACGCGCTCGAGAGCACGCTCAACGATTTCAAGGTCTTTCAAGATAAGCTCGCTCTCTATCGTATCTATATCGCGGAGCGGGTCGGGCGCCCCCTCAACGTGCACCACATCACTCCCGCCGAAACAGCGGACGACGTGCACAATTGCGTTGGTTCCTTTGATATGGGTCAAAAACTGGTTACCGAGACCTTCTCCCTTGTGCGCGCCCCGCACGAGGCCCGCGATGTCGTAAAATTCAACGACTGCCGGGATGGTCTGTTTTGACTTGCTCATTTCGGCAAGCTTGTCCACGCGCTCATCCGGCACCGCGACGACGCCCACGTTCGGGTCAATTGTTGCGAAGGGATAGTTCGCCGCATTCACCTTTTGCTTCGTCAGAACATTAAAAAGTGTGGACTTCCCTACGTTCGGAAGGCCGACAATGCCGATGGAGAGTTTTGACATACGAATAACCGTATCATCCTTGACAGAATTACTCAATCCTGCCATGCTTATGTCAGCACTATACAAGACTATATAGGCTGATATTCTAGCGGAGGGGAGGTTTATTATGCTTGGTCTTGCTGCTTTTGCAGCCTTAGCGGGGATGATAGTTTGGGCTGGCAAGAAAGTCAGACAGCAGGATCGTGAAAACGAAGAACTCTTCAGAAAAGAAGTTGCGAGACTGAACCAAGAAGATGAGGAGAGGGAGGGATCTATGAATACTCGTTTTCTCGCACCGTTTGGAGCTGACGACTCGGAGCTCTATTTCGGGAACCGCCTGTTTCCGGGTCTCACGCCGCCGTCGGCCGAGAGCGTGCTTGCCCGCGCCGAACCGCAACTCGGATACGACCTGCTCATGAACATGACCAAGGCAAGGGTCGCGATGAACGCGATGGACAACCTGAGCTCGGCGGTTCCGGTGCTGGCGTCCCGGTCGGAGTTCAGCGGGGTGGAGTTCTACCACGGCAAGCGCCGAGTCGGCCTTTTCGGTTCCGAAGAGGTCTTCGGCGTACGCGGAGTTCGGTAGTTACCTACGGCTGACGTTTCAGCCGTACAGCCGAAACGGAAAGGTAGGTATCGGGCCATGTTTCCCGGGCATCAGTCACCTGACTGACGCCCGGTTTTTTTATTTACAGCAGTCCTCTAACCTCTTCTAGAATCTCTTCCGGAACGGGGTTACGTTCGGGGCTTTTCCCCGGGTAGCGCCAGGCAGTAATGACTCGTATCTTCCCCCGGTTCGGGCGATACATGACCCATATTTCCTGCCGGCGCTTGGAACTTCCGACCTGCATCGCGGCAACCGTGTCTTCCACAATCCCCTCTTCAACTCTCTGCGGCGCGCGAATGACACGCTTCACCCGATTGGGCGAGAGATTGTAAAAGCGCATCTTGTCCGTTACGTGTCGCGTCCAGAGATATTTATCGCCCGTAGCGGCCCGTAAGGGTTGTTTCGGCAATGACATGTCCTTTCATGGCTTCCTCCAGCGCCGCGCGCGACGCTCCTTCGGGAAGTCCGAGCTTCGCATCAAGCGCATAGAGCGTGAACCGGTAGCGATGGGGCGCACTGCCTTTTGGCGGGCACGGACCGCCGTAGCCGATTTTGCCAAAACTCGTCGTTCCTTCCACTGCTTCACCCGGCACGGAGTCCTCGGAGATGTACCCGGCTGAAGCGGATATGTCCCAAAGCGTCCAGTGCGTAAACGTCTTGCCCCCGGTTGCGTCAGGGTCGTCAACGATAAGCGCAAAGCTCCGCACTCCCTCCGGCGCGTTTTTGATTTCCAAAAGCGGATTCACCTCATCCCCATCGCACGTGAAGGGAGCGGGAATTTTTTCACCTTCTTTAAAAACTGCGCTTTTAAGTTCCATAGTTATTCCGTTTAATTCGGTGCCGGGAAAGAACTGCCAGAAGACAAGCGCGATTCCCGCCATGAGAAGAATTGCTACGATGTAGAGAATTCCCCGCACGTTCTGATTATATGAGCACATTGCCCCAGGCGCAATGAGGACGTAGTATAGAAACATGCCCCAGGCCTTTTACCGGCGATACCGGCCAAGCACCTTTTCAGACGTTTTGGGTCAGGAAACGATTGTCCGGATATTGAAAGAGGCGGCTCGGCGTGGCGCTTTTTCTCACGCGTATCTTTTTGCCGGTCCCCGCGGGAGCGGCAAAACGACAACCGCGCGCCTTATCGCGAAGGCGGCGAATTGCACCGTCCTCATGGACGGTGAGCCGTGCAATGAGTGCCCGTCGTGCATGGAAATGAACGAGGGGCGGAATTTGGATGTTATTGAAATTGATGCCGCATCAAACCGCGGCATTGATGAAATCAGAAACCTCAAAGAAAACGTCCGCTCCGCGCCTTCGCGCGCGCGCTTCAAGGTGTTCATTATTGACGAAGTGCACATGCTGACGACTCCCGCTTTCAATGCGCTCTTGAAAACGCTCGAAGAGCCGCCGGAGCAGGTCATTCTTATTCTTGCAACAACCGAGTTTGAAAAAATCCCTCCGACCATCACGTCTCGCACACAGCAGTTTCACTTCAAGCGCGTTCCTCTCAAGGTGCTGACCGAAAAGCTCATGCGAATTGCCGAGACGGAAAAAGTGCGGATTGAACCGGAAGCATTGGAACTTGTCGCCTCTGCCGCCGAAGGAAGTTTCCGCGAGGCGGAGTCGCTCCTTGACCAGCTTTCTACGGCGTATACGGACGGCATATCTACCGAGCGCGTGGAGCGCATGGTGGGGAAGGTTGGATTTGGAACGCTCAACGAATGCGCTCGCTACCTCCTTGCCGGCGACACCGACGCAGCGCTTGCGCTCATCTCGGAAGTTGCCGACCTGGGGCATCACCTGCCCCAATTTACCAAAGACCTTATCCAGTTTCTGCGGCGGGTTGCGGTTGTTTCCGTGAGCCCGAAAATGGGAGAGAAATTGGCGAAAGAGCTGACCGACACACACCTTGCGGCGCTCCGCGAACATGCAAAACATTTCCTTATGACCGAGCATCTCCAGCTCCTTAAGGGGCTTATTGATGCTTATGCCCAAATGCGCTACAGCCAGTTTGCCATTATTCCCCTTGAGATTGCCGTGATTGAGGGGCTCCGGAAATAAAAAGAGCCCCACGTAGTCAGCCTGGGAGGAACTGACGGGCGTGGGGCGATGTCGAGGAGGACAAAGAACAAAAGCGAACGGGACGGGGACAATATAGCATACCCTATTGACTTGTCAATACTTCTGCGCTATAATGTAGCCGTTCGTTGTAAGGTTCTTAATGGCACAAGGAGAAGGTCGTCTTGCACACGGACAAGTAAGAGTTTGTACTAAAACGAAAAGTGAATAAGAAATTGTTTGTAGGTGGACTGCCTTACAGCACCACATCAGAAGAGTTGCGCGCCGCGTTTGAAAAGGCGGGCACAGTGACCGAAGCGTCGGTTATTACCGACCGGTTTACTGGTCGCTCAAAGGGCTTTGGTTTCGTAGAAATGGAAACCGAAGAGGGAGCGCAGGCTGCAATCCAGATGTGGAATGGCAAGGATTTTGACGGCAGAACACTTGCGGTTGATGAAGCCCGCGCGCGGCAGTAATTGTCGCCAATACAAGGTTTCGTAAACCTTGTATTAAACAAAACCCCCTCATCGGGGGCTTTGTTTTTTGACAAATGTGCCGCTTCGTAAGAACATACAACCAGACTACCTTTAGAAAGGAGGTGCCTGTGAGCACCCAAATGATTGCGAAGCCGGAAGCGGGGTCGAGCGTCATTGACTGCGATGCCCAACCGTTCCTCAAGGAAGGATGGAGAATCGAGGACCATCAGAAGAGCGGTTCTCTCACATGGGACCCCGGAAAGGCGGGTCTCCACCTTTCCGATGCCCAGCGTGATGGGAGAGCTATTGTGGGAACAAAGCTCCTCCAAGAACTGTCACGGACGACGAGGTTCCATGCCATGAACGCGAATGTTCTGGACTTTCTCCTCTCCCATCCACACCTCATTCCCGGGGAATGGAGGAATGGCGCGAAGGGGCAGCGCATCGTGAGCGTCTACTTCTGGGGCACCATCTACCGTGACCCGAACAACCGTTTCTGTGTCCCGTGCTTCTTCTGGGAGGTCGGCTTGCCGGAACGGGGCCACTGTCAGCTCGACAGTTATTTCGGTATCTCGAGCCCCGCCGCCATCCTCATCGCCTGAACCGGTTCCATTGTTTCCTCATGCCCGCGCTGTGCTTCTTCGGCAGCGCGGGATTTTTATTGCGGTACCGCAATTCCTCTCCGTTTCAAATCTTCAGCGCTTTCAAATTCAAGATAGTTCTGCGTGAACTCCTCCCCTGCCCGCACGTCACGCGTAGCCACAAGATAAGCCTCCTTGTGATTCTTGTCTTGAGTGACCGTTGGCTCAAAAGCCCCACCACATTATTTCTTTCTTTTCGCTTTCACTCAGAGAATCAAATTGTTTTTGAGTAATGTTTACGTCCAATAACGGGCTTGCTGTATATACGAGCTGCCCTGTTTTCAAGCTTTCATCAGCAAACAAACCAATGCCATGATTCACCGATTTATCCAGTTTGTACTTGATGTGCATCATGATATTAGGCACTTTGAGCACAACCCACCAACTAGTTGATCCATCTCGTGCGGTCCTAAGAGAGCATTCCCTGCACTTGAGCAGAAACCTGCGTGCTTGCCAGTACGCCCGCGATTAACTTCTCTACAATTTTAGTGGGCATTACTTCCGTGCAAACCCTGAATTTTCTATTCTCCAGTTTTTCTACAAGTGACTGAGTTGTCTTTTCGAAGGCCTTGTTGCAATCAACGACAGTTTCCTTTGTGAACAGCGGGTATTCTTTCGTGGTAATAACAACTAGTGTCTTTGGCGGGAAACCAAGTGACTGAGCGATACGTTGGCGCTTCTCAATCTGAGAAGACGCACATAACAAAATAACAAACTCCTCCGTGCGAGGGTCCTTGTTCAACACAATAAAGTAATGCGGCTCGGTAGAAGAAAGTTGTTCCTCTTCAAAGTAGAAGACTGAACCCGTTTGTATTGTCGCTAGTATGCGAACGCTTGCAGGGATCTCCATATCAGCCGCGCCGCCTTACCTGACTACCTCCAGTACTCGGCTACCTTGTAATCCTCCTCAAAAAGCTCTTTAGATGCAGCGAGAATGTTACCGGTGAGAGCGAATTTATCATCTGCACCGTTGTTGGGATTGTTGAAGAAATCACTATAAGACATTGGCTCTCTCGTTGTTTCCTTGGAGTCAAAGGCGCTCTTGAATTTATCCCACTCTGGATAGCGATGTGTGATGTTCACCAGGGTAGATGCTGAGTATCTGCCGAACTCATTGAACGCAAACTCGAGCGCCTCAAGTTCACTTTTAGAGAACACATTGAGATCTGGGATCGCTTTAGAAACGATGGTGTTTAGCGCTCCACCGCGGTCAATGTACTGGACCGCGTAAGAACGTTCACTGTCGTCAAGAAAAGCAGAGAATTCGACAATATCTTTTACAGAAGAACCGACTGGCCCAAGGGGCATAGCAAAGTAGGCATCGTTGACTATTGGGCGGCCGTATCGTCTCAAGTGATACCTGTCGGCTAGGTAAACGAGTTTTATCAACTTTAGTTTATCTATCTGCCCACCTTCTTTTTGGGTCAGATAGTTGATGGCCTGGGTCGCTTTTTTGTAGTCAAACTCAAGTAGCATTTTCATATGTTGATTATAGCAGAATAAGGACTTATTGCGACTGCACCCAATATCGCCTTTACAAACGAAGAGGAGGGTTACCCTACTCGTCATCTTCAGCTTTTCCTTGAATAAGGTTTAGACTTGGTCGGTATAAAAACGGTATCCAATATTCGGGATTACTCTTATCGCCGCGAATCTCGAAGAAGCCAACTTCAGCTAATTTCAATGCGACCGGTGGCACCTCATCCTCCCCTAATCGCCATATACTAGAAAGTGTTTTAAGAGTATGGGCGGTTTTTTCTTTTTCAAGTGCAAGTACATATTTTTTAACATCTGGATATTCTGAAAATAGGGTTTGCTCCAACCTCACCCTAGAGATTGTCGGCAAAGCTCTTTTTAGTGATGTTGATGTAAAGAGATTTTTCTTCTCTGGTGCAGGTTCACCAATCTCTAATGATTCGATTTGTTCGTCTTTCGCTTGATTTAAAAGATGAATTAATTCTCTTGGAGCAGCACGTTTGGTACCATCAGCCACGCGAGACATCATCCATTTAACGGTTTCCGGTTTTCTGTCTCCAGGATCAACTTGCCGAGGATACACCATGTAAAAAAGTTCTAATTGTTTAGCATAATCTGAAAGCGTCTCTTCAATGTCAAAATTGTAATAACTAACCAGTTTTGGATTATTGAGTAGTCGTTTGCTGATCAGATTAACTATGTTATTTTCCGGCCATTCAATTGTGTCAGTTCTAGTAATGTGGCTTGCTTCACGAAATCCTTGATCTGTTAGTCTCCTCCATATGTCTGTCCTCAAAAAGATTTTTAATTGAATTTTCCTATACCTTAGTATGTCTAGATAAACCTTGAATAAAGCTCTTAGTGCATTCTCTTCAAGATTTGCATTGTCGTCAAAAACAGAATCAAGCCGATCAAAAGCAATCCAAATAGAGGTGTCCGTTCCAGAAACAATTTCGTTTAGGATGAAAAGACCTCGATCGATGTTGATTCTTTTCTCCCTATCTTCAGGAAAAGAATTAAGTCCAATTTCAAAAACACCGCCAATTTTTACGCTTTCAACATATCTAAGTACGTTCTTTAAAATTTCACTTTTATCGACATCAATAACTCCTACACTTTTAAGTTCTCTCAATAGTTCTTGATGGTTCGCTTCCAATCCATTAAGAACTTGAGACTGATTGGCAATTAGAGAAAGGATGTAAAATTTCCAAAGATAGATAAATTCTGACTCTGATGTGGGCGGATCTTTTTTAATCCCATTAAATATTGGTGTACCGCGTGGATTCTCTGCGGGTATAACAATAACGTTCCGAGGAAGTCCCTTGCCAGAAGTAAGTAAATGAAAAATTGCACTTTTTCCCGATCCTTTTGACCCATAAACAATATCAATTTCTCCTCGTACCATCTTTCTCCATAGTGGGGTTTCGACAAAATAATCCTCAAGGTGAGGTTCATCCTCGGCGACTCTTTGACCAAATGAAAGATTTTCTAGCAGGTCTAGCTTCTCTCTGGAAATTTTCATGTAAAATTATAGATAAAATCTTGCCTCGAAACCTCTAGCTCTTATACTTGTCTCAAGCCTGCTGCGGCTTCCGGTCTAGTATCGACTAATTCTGTATAAGGATTTCTTCGAGTATCGTAGAAGAGGTTAAGCCAGTTTATTTTGATTACAGGCCAAAATCATTCTCAATCTTTCCCTTTAGATGACCTTTCTGAAATCAATCCGATACTGCCGCTCGTTCGAATGGTCAAGATAAATCCCAGAATAGATCCAGCCTGATAGTTCTTCTTTGAAACTCGTGATCTCTTTAGCATTAAACAGCACAATCAACGTGTTCTCATCCAACTCTCTAAGAAGAATATTTTCAAATCCCATCTCCGTAAGTTTCTTCTGAATTTCACTCTTAAGTTCTTCTTGATTCATTATGGTTACTTCCATTTCAGTTAACATAAATAATTGCTTCTCGACTTAGACTTTTTGGTATTTCTTTGTGGTTTATTTGATGTACTATCCCATACTCCATGGCTTTTTGTGCCGTTATTGTTGTCCCTATATTCATCATCTGTTGGACTTTTGGGAGTGGGAGTTCTGAATTTTCAGAAATGAAGTAAGCGATTCTAGTGTTATTGGTTTGTGTTGCAGTGAGTTGGTCTTTTAGCCCTTTCTCATCGAAAGAACCATTTGCTGTAGCTCCGTGCATGTAGAACTTCGCATATGATTCAGCTGTTCTTTCTTTTGATGAGAGATAAACAACATTAGCAATTGAGTCTATGTGGTTATTTGCATGTATTGAAATCTGCGTTTTTGAATTTTGGATAAGTGTGGCTAGCAAGAACCCTTCGTATATACTACCCCCAAGGGAAGAAAAGAAAATATTGACTTTTTGAGCATTTTGCTGCTCGGCTTTCTCAATGGCGCTAACTAACCTAATGGTTGCCTGTTGGTCAATCGCCCCTTCGAAAACTATAAATGACTCTGAACTTGTTTTAGGAAGCATGCTTACATTGTAACCCCGAAACATTTTATTAACCAATAAGTATGCTTCTAACAACATCTGACGTCACTAGAATCCATCACTCAACCCTTCCGCGATCTTGATAACGTTAATACAAAAAGACCTAACCTAAGTGAATTGTTAGAACCTACTGGTTCTTTCTTCAATCCAAGAATTTGTTTTTCTAGCTTGTGTGTTGGTTGCCGCAGTCGCAGGATCTGTTCTATTTTCGTCCAATTCCAACCCTGACAGTAGTATCTATTCGCAAGATTCGTTTGATGCATACATTATCCCATCCAAGGCTGTCCAATAGGACCAACCAGCCGAATCTGAGTCTCTAATCATCAAACAACCGGGATTATTTGTATCGCCAATTTCTAATCCTCCTACTTTAAGTTTATCTAAACTCATTTTTATTTCTTGGACTTTCAAAAGTCCTAAATATCCAAATATCACAGCAGCCAAGAGAATACCAAGGGTTAATATTCCTATCATTGCGCGATGATTCCTCTCGTTACCCAAACAGTCCCAACACCTTTTGATTAATTTCATACGGAAACCCCCAATTTTGTTAAACTCTCCAACAATTTCGTGTTATCGGGATACACATACAGGATACTCTTTATCCCAAGCTCCTCTGCTGGGGCGGTGCAACTTTCCTTGTCATCCACATAGATTGCTTCTTCCGGCTCGGCGGAGGCGGCTTTGAGGGCCAAGAAATAAAATGCCGGGTCGGGTTTCTTGAGGTGTTCCTTGCACGACAGGACGGCGTAATCAAAGTGGGAATACAGGTCCATCTTTTCATCAAGGATGAGCCGTGTCGGAGTGAGATTCGTAAGAACTCCGACCGAATATTTCTTTCTCAACTCTTTTATGATTCCTAAAAGTTCTTTGTTAACCTCGCGATTCTTTGTTCCCTCCTCAATCCAAATGTTCCGGAGGTCCAGTTTCGGGTCGGCGCCCGCGCTTATCATATCCTTCCAGAACTGCTCTAGGCTTATATTGCCCAATAAAAGATCTTGAACTTTTTCTTTGTAGTATCCAATGACAAATTCCGGAGGCAAACCAACCCGTTTCGCGAAATTTGAATATACGGCTTCAAAATCGCTGTGAACCACCACCCCGCCTATGTCAAAAATGATTGTTTTGATATTTTGATAGTTCTCCATATTTTATAAGGTTCAATTTCTTTTCTCGGCGCCAGCTCTTGATTTCACTTTCACGATGTCGTGCGTCTACAAGCTTCTTGAACTTTTCCGAATGTACGAGCACGACGGGCCGACGGATCTTGGTGTAGTGTGCGCCCCACTTGGAATCATTGTGCTGTTTTATCCTCCGCTCGAGATTATTGGTACAACCCGCATATAACGAATTATCGGCACATCGGAGGATGTAGACAAAGTAATTCACAAGACCATTGTATCACTTCGTCACTTCCAGCCGCTTCAGACAAGTTCTATCGGTTGCCGGGCCAGGATTCGGACCTGGATGCCGGGCTTCAAAGGCCCGTGTCCTACCATTAGACGACCCGGCAATGGTTGCTGAAATCACGATATACCCGCGAGGGTGGGTGCGTCAAAACCAAATACAAGGTTTACGAAACCTTGTATTGGGGTCAGAACGTTTTCTTTAGAGTCCTAGTGCTTTTGCGAAGGGTTCAATGAAGATTTCACGAACCGTATTCAGGAGCGAGCCGGACTGCTCCGGCGGAGGCGCCATCTCTCCTCCTGGCGGAGGTCCCATTTCCCCTCCGGGTGGCGGACCCATGTCGCCACTTGGCGGGTTATACATCCCCTCGGGAGGCACAAATCCTTCTGGCGGCATAAACTGCTGTATCTCCCTCATCATGTCGCCCGGCGGCATGCCTTCCCGCAACTCCTGAAAAGGCATTACTTCTCTCAAATCCTGAAACGGCATTCCTTCAAATCCTTCCGGCATTATTCCTTCCTCCCGCATTTCCATCTCGCGGCGCGCTTCTTCGGTTCGTCCCATCATCGTTTGCACGCGTTCCGCCGTCATCATGCCGGTACGCCCCGCAAACTGAACGCACTCCTCAACGTGCGCCTCGTCCGCGCAGTAGGCGCTGCATGTTTCTTTGCTGTTGCATCCGCCAGGACCACTCACTGCACCCGTGTTGAGCTTCCGCACAATTTCCATTTCTTTCTTTATTTGCTCAATCTCCTCGGGGTCCATGAGACCGTTTTCTATCGTAAACCTCATGCACTCCTCACCGTGCTCGGGCGTGGAACAATACGCATCGCATGCTTCGGGACCCTGGCACCCGCCCGGGCCGCCCCGCATCATCGTTTGCATGCGCTTAATTTGTTCCGCAGGCGCAAGTCCGTGCTCAACGGCGAAAGACATGCACTCGTCCATATGAGTTCCGTCTTCGCAATACGCTTCGCACCCGTCCATTGTTGAACAGCCGCCAGGGCCGGCACCTTGAGAAAGGACTGCCTGTGCCTTTTCCACATCAATGTCTTCTTTGGGTTCCCTCGGGCGTGGCCGGGTTCCTGCACGCTGGGCGAGGAGGTCGGCTTCTTCCTGGCTAATCTTGCCCTCGTTTGCGGCAAACTGCAGACATTCCCGCGCGTGCGTTTGGTCTTGGCAAAACGCGCGACACTCTGATTCGGACGTGCATCCGCCGGGACCGCCCCGTTCCGCTTTGGCGATGATGTCATCCGCCTCTGCCTGCGTCATAAATCCTTCGTTCACGCCGTAACTCAAACACTCTCTCAAGTTTTCTTCCACGCGGCAGAACGCGTCGCACTCCTCACGCGTCACGCACCCACCCGGACCCTTGGCCATAATATCGGTTTCAAGCCGGGTGACCGCGCGCATCTGATTCGCTTTGCCCGTTTCTATGATTCCCTGCCTCTCTGCAAACGCGATGCATGCTTCCCGATTGTCGGGCGAGTCGCAGAAAGTCCTGCATTCCCCTTCCGAGGTACAATTGCCAAGCTCGGAGACGGGGTAGATGACAGAGACGCCCTGCGCCGCGGCCAGATTCGCAAACGCCAAAACCGCCGCCACACCGAGGATGACGCTCCCGATACTTACGCGCAATATGGTTTTCATGATTTTACTCGGCTGCAAACGGATTCTCGTAACCACCGCTAAATGGATTGACCTGTTCTTGAATGTCCGTAAACGGATTCGCTTCTTCTGCGATATCAAGCACATCTTCACCCGGCACTAGCGTTTCTTCAGCCACAACCGGACTTCCGGCGCTCATGCCCGCGTTGTATCCTGCGTAATAGCCGCCCGCCGCACCGGCGACAAGCGCCACAATGATTCCGATAAGTAATATTATTCCTTGTTTCATAAATAGATTTAGTGTCTTGCGACCTTGAAAACGCTATGACAGTGGAAGTATTATAGCACAAACGGGCCGTCGTATAACGGTAGTACGCAAGGCTGGGGGTCTTGTAACCGGGGTCCAACTCCCCGCGGCCCGACAAAACATACAGGAAGAACTTGACTCAAAAAGTGGCGTGTGTTACTCCTAAACCAGTACAGGCACAACGCCTGATTCTAGTTTGAGGAGGATAATATGGGCAAGAGTGAGAAGGAGGGCTATGTTTTTACCGCAAGGACAGAAGATGGGAGCAGGCTCAAGTGGCTTTGGCGGATTCTCGGCGCACAGGGGTGCCCCGGCAAACTCCTCATCAAACTCTTCATGGAGGAGCAAGTGGAACCACTCTGCATTGCGAGAAGGGGCTGTGCGTCTGCGCATCCGGGCCAGGTCATTGAACAGGTCTTTCAGGAATGGGTCGTGAGCGGCCGCTTCAAGAGAACCGTCAAGGATCCGGAACTGCTCAAGGTCTTGAAGCAGGCGCAGATAGAACGTCTCATCGGCGTGCCGTGGTACCACAGGACCCATCGTTTCCTCCGCCTTGAGGGAGGACTGCGGTTCGTCTTCACGACGGACAAGAGCGACCTGCCAGAGTTCGAGAAGCGTATTCTGGAGGTGGGTGAAGACACTGCATACGCCGAGCTGGCCGTGCAGGAGCTCCAGAACGCCGTCGCGCAAGAAAGGAACAGGATGTGCAGAGAAACTCTGCGCGCCGAGCATATCGTGCTCATCACCACGGTAGCGCAAGCGGCGATCAACGAGAGACCTGTTTCTCCGGATGCCGTCCGGCAGCTCTCGGACCTCGGTCTCTTGGAGCCGACCACTCCATTCCGGCGTTCGCGAGTGCCGAAGGAACACACGTTCCTGAAGTACGATTTCACGAACAGGGATGGTGTCAGGCACACGGGCTTGGTCGGTTTCAGCGCCGACTTTCGGGTTGCCTCGGTAACCGAGAAGCTCCCGGAGGAGAGAGAGTTTTGCTGTATACTATCGGCATCCCCGTGAGCCAACTCCTCTCATGAGCCCCGTGCGGTTTAACACCGTGCGGGGCATTTTTCTTTTTGAGCGTCTCCGTTATCATATAGTGCATACACAATCTTATGTTTCTCAAAACAAATTTCATTCTCCTCGGCGCTGTAGCGCTTTTCCTTTTTGCGGGTGGAGCGGTGCTTTTCATTTTCGGATGGAAAAGCCGTGCCCCATATCCTGCCCGCCTTGCGATTCAAGACGCGTTTATTGAGCTCATACCGGCTGTCACGGCGGCCGAGAAAATGCGCGGCCTCTCGGGGAGGGCAGAACTTCCCGAAAATCACGGGATGCTCTTTGTTTATAACCGCCCCGGACGATATGGATTTTGGATGAAAGACATGCGCTTCCCCATTGATATCATTTGGCTTAGCAAGGGCTTCACGATAGTGGATATCACTCCGCACATATCTCCCGATTCGTTCCCAAAAGTATTCAGACCAAAAGAACCGGCGCAGTACGTGCTTGAAGTAAACGCCGACTTTGCCGAAAAGCACCATCTTTCTATCGGTGATTCTCTGAAACCGATTTATTAAAGAGAAAGGGGCTATCCACGGTATGTTGTGAATAGCCCCAATTTTTTTCGACCGCCTGCGGCGGAATTCAAGGATCAATTAACAAGGAGTCAAAAGATCCAAGGATTCAAGACCTCAAGGATCGATTACTGCGAGAGGAAGGCCGAAGCGGAACCATAGTGCCCGTCGGCGCGGTCGCACCAGCGGGCGCCGAACTCGACCTTGCCGTCGTAGAAGTAGAAGAACGGCGCGCACGAGAAG
>MFKH01000016.1:16418-22416 GCA_001779505.1 Candidatus Jorgensenbacteria bacterium GWA1_54_12
AACTCGTTGGCCACGAAGACCTCACGAGCCCGACGGACGGACTTGCCACGATGGCGCATGCCGAGCTGGGCGGCGACGATCAGGATGTCCGCCCCGGCTCCGCCTTGGCGAGACGGGTCGCCCTTCTGCGTTTCGGCGATGATATCCAGCGCGTGCGCCGTGCGAGCGTGAACGCGCAACTGCGTCGGCGTGATCTGTCCCTCACGGTAGTTGTAGAACGACCGGGAGGCCGCGATCTTGGCGTGGACGAGCTGGACCGTCTGGCAGTACTTCTGGGCAAGATCGGTCACTTCGGGGAAGTGCTTCTTGGCCAGCGCGTCGACCGACGGAATGGCGAACCATCCCTCGGCGCCCTCGGGGAGTGCAGGCAAGTTCTTGGCGAACTCGATGGCGTGGCTCGGGTCGAGATCGAAAATCTTGGCAAGTACCTTGATCTGATCCGCGATCAGCTTCGGCCCCTTGTACTCCTTCGGGTACGTGTAGCTGGAACGAACTTCCTCGTTGGCGTACTGATTGGACATGGACAGCTCGGCGATGAGCTTCGCGATCCCGTCCTGCAGTTCGCCACCGCGCTCGTTCAAGCGCTGTGCGCGTGCCTCGTCGAGCTTGGACTTGTTGTACGCGGCCTCGAAGAGACCGGTTGCGTGAAGACCTTTCGGGTCTCGGCTGGTGATCAATGTCTGTGACATCGTCATCCTCCTATCAGTAAGATTGTCCTTCTAGGAAGGAACTGATGGCATCCTACAATGAAATCACTGTTTTGTCAATGTATTGCGTAAACACCACTCCTCTATGCGGCGGGTGTCTGTGTGGAAACGAAGTTCCGCATCGTCGTATCTTACAACTGGCTTGTAGCCAAGGGACGAAGCAAGATTTCTTTCTATTCTTTTCACCTCATAACGCTTGAGCCGTTTTTCCAGCCAGTTGCCCAAACGCCCGCCGAAGAGCCACTCTCCCACCACAGATATCAAGGACCATTCTCGTCGTATTGAGGACGGTCCTCGATAGATAGGCTCATTCGCCCAGGTGTTGGCGTCAAAAAATACCTCTATTGCCTCTTTCTTGCCGTAGATCGGCATAAGATGCCGATAGAGATATGCCCAATATTCGTTGTGCGGCTCTCCGAGGCGGTAGCTTTGAGGTGTCACAAAATGATTCAGGCAAATTTTGTCGCGGCTTTTGCCTTTGCCGTCGGCACTTCTCCGGCGGACGCCCAAAAACTCAAAGAGTCCCGCGGCAAAAAAGCGGACGGTGAAAATCCGTCCCGCTCGTGCACCAACCAAAAGGTCAAAGTCGGATTCTTCCGTCGCCTCTCCTGTCGCCATGGAGCCCGAGACCAGTACAAAGTCAACGAAAGAAACATGCCTTATGTGCCTGACAAGAGAGCGGAGGCGCAACCATTTCTTCTCAAGCGCGCCCACGTCACTCCTCATCCGCTTTCGGCTTTTCCAGCTCCAACGGTTCTATGCCCGGCGAATTTCCCGTAATCCGCAGAACATCCCTATCTATCTTCTGCAATTCCTTTGTCGCGCTGTTGTAGTGGCTCACCGTCGTGCCGAGAGAGGCGCCGATTTTCTTGAAGTACATATCGTAACTTGCCACATGCCGCCCGAGACTCTCTACCCACTTGCCGATGAGTTTCGCCGATTCTTCTATCTTGAACGCGCGGAAACCGTAGAGAACCGACTGGAGATATGCCGCAAAAGTCGTCGGCGAAACGATAATCACGTTTTTGTCTTTGTATGCGTACTCTATAAGGCTCCGCGTGTTTGCCTTTACCGAGCCAACTTCATTCACGAGAAGGTCGTAGTAAATGGGCTCGGCGGGAATATACATAAACGCGAATGGGAGCGTCCCTTCCTGCGGCCGTATGTATTTTGAGGTTTCATCTATCCGCCGCTTCAGGTCGTTCCGGAACTGCTTTTCAAGTTCGGCTTTCTTTTCTTCGTCTTTTTCTTCCGTGATGCGGATGTAGTTATCAAGCGAGAACTTGGCATCAACGGGAATAATGCCGTCTTTCGTAAATATTGCGGCATCAACCGCCTCGCCGTTCGCAAAGGCATACTGCAGTTTGTATGCATCGGGAGGTAGAATGTTTCCCAAAATAAGCGCGAGTCCTTCCTCGCCCAGGCTTCCCCGCTGTTTCTGATTTTTCAGAACCTGTTCAAGATTTTTGAGCTGTGCCGCCACGTCAAACACCTGCTTATTCCCCTCCCTCACCTCCGTAAGCTGGCGCGTAATGTCTCTGATGAGTTTTTGCGATTCGGTAAACTGGGTTTTTACCGCTTCCTGAACCGCTCTCTGCATATCTCCCAACTGCCCCTGGAGCATGAGAAATGACTGGTCTTCCGCCGGCTTTTTCCCTCGCCGCGTTATGACAAAAATAACCGCTCCGAAACCGGCGAGAATGACGATAAGAAGAGTGAGAAATGCTCCGAATTCCATGGTTTTTTAATTCAGTGATGCGACATATGAGGTTGCGACAAGCGTGAGAAGCGCAACGAGCGCTCCCGCCGCGGCGCTCACGTATGCAAGACGGGGCATGCGCTCCAAGAATTCTTTGGCAAGGACAAGATTTATCGCAACCATTACCACACCAATGCCAAACATGCCTATCGCTTCTCCAACGCTCCCCACGCGGTCTACACCAATAACAGGGTCAACGTGAAGGATAACCGGCTCCGAAAACCTCGGCGCCGCAATGGCAAGAACAATGCCTCCTGCCAGAATAAATGCCCCAGAAAGTATGAGAAGCGCGAGCATGAACTTGTCCATATTCACCCGATTATACATGCGCGAGGCGCAATAAAAAAGCCCCCGCGCAATGCGGAGGCTTACGCCCTGAAGCGTCACGATAACCGACCCTGGCAGTCGATCCGGACGTCATCCCAGGCGTTCCAGAAAGAGACCGTTATCCGGTCCGCGTCATCCATGGCTTCCAGCTTCTTCAGAACGTCGGCTCGCACAGCCATACCGTTCTTCAGGAGCGGTTCGAGAATGGCGACGATGCAGATGGTGTACGATTGCGATGCAGGGTCAAGATCGGGGTCGATCATCTTCTTGCACCTATCCAGCTTCGCTCCGAACTTGCTCCGCTGGTTTTCTTTTCTCGCCTCGTCTCCCGACAGAGTGACGATCTGATGCTCCACCGTTTCCATCTTTTGCCTCCTTGTAGGCATTGTTTTCAACCGAAATCCACTGTTTTCCAGCGTACCACATTTATAAGAATTTGTCAAAATAAAAAGCCCCCGCACTGACTGGACGTATTTCAGTGCGGGGAACCGAGGGAGGAGTATCGCCGCGGAACAGAGTTGAAAGGCACTCCGTAACAGCCGTGGGCTGTCGCGATACCCCTTATCCCCGGTGGAGGTCCTAGGTTCAGCATATCAGACATGCTGAATTCTGCAAATTTTTGTGACCCCATGGAGATTCGAACTCCAGTTTCCGCCGTGAGAGGGCAGCGTCCTAGGCCACTAGACGATGGGGCCTTTATCGATCTTATTGAACAGTTCTTTCCTCGCTTTCGTTGTCTTCTTGAGAAAAATTTCTCTTTTTCTTGCTTCGTATTTTGTTTCGAACTTCTCAACGTACGCAATGCGCCACGGTTTGTATGGCTTCGTTGACTTTACTCCCCCAGTATTGTGCTTGCGGAGGCGTTTGTCCACATCGTCCGTAATGCCGATATAGTGCCTGGTTTGCCGCTCGTCCTTGAGAACATAAAGGGAGTACATATTGTTCCGTTTCCGCCGTGCCCTCCGGAGGAGGGTCCTTCTCCGAAGGAAGAGGGCAGCCATCAATGATGGGGCCGAACATTTATTCGTACATGCCTTTCTTTTGAAGCCAGCGCGCGTCCTGGCGGACAAGAAGCTCGCGTGCCCGTTCCGGCTCTGCCATAACTTCTTTTACCGCCTTTTCCAGCCGCACTGCTTGCGATGCTTTGAGGAGCACAACGTCCCCCGCTTTCAGTTTTTCTTCTAGAAACTTTCCTGCTTCCCCGACGGTTTCAAAATGATGCACGGCACTTGCCTCCATTCCTTCCGTGAGTGCCGCGGCGGAGATAAGCTTCCCCCGCAGACCGACGGTAATAAGCATATCGGCGGCGTGCGCGGCAAGTTTCCCCGAGCGCTCATGCGCTTCAAGCGTATACTTCCCGAGTTCCAGCATATCTCCCAAAACGGCGATGCGCCGTTTCTTCATTGGAGCGAGCGTCCGGAGCGCTTCTTCCATCGCCAAGGGCGAGGCATTATACGTGTCATCAATGAGCAGGCTCTTTTTGACTCCGCGCAGAACGCGCAATCTTCCTTGCGGCGGGCGGTAGTCGTTTAAGGCCTCCGAAATACTAACGAGATTCATGCTGAAAATCAATCCGACCGCTCCCGCCGCCGCCGCGGCACAGCTTTGCGCTTTGCCGAGTGCTCCCTCAATGCGCACGGGTATGAAATTTCCCCGATATTCAAGTTTCATAACGGAGCCTTGCATCTCTTTCAAGACCTGCTCAAAACTCGAAACGCGCACCGCCGCCGATTCATCAAACCCGTACGTTAGGATATGCGCCCGCGTTTCTTTCGCCATTTCGGCAACCGCAGAATCATCGGCGGCGAGAACGGCGTGAGAAGCCGCCGACAAGGCGCGCACAAGTTTCGCCTTTTCCTTTACCACCTGCTCTTTCCCTGCAAAAAACTCCACATGCACGGGCACATCGCCAATCGCCGTCACAACCGCCACATCGGGGCGCGCAATGCTCAAGAGATAGTCCATGTCGCCCGGCCGGTCTACTCCGTATTCCAAAACGAGCACTTCAGGGTAACGGCGCGTTCGCACGATGAGCCGCATGATGGAGGCGAGAATAACCCGCATCCAAAAAAATACTCCTCCCGTTTTCTGCCAGTCGCCGAGAATCGCAAGCGGAAAGCCGATTTCATTGTTAAAACTCTTTGCTGATGCCCGTATCCGCCGCAGGCGCGAGAGAACGGCGCCGATGGCGAGTTTCGTTGACGTTTTGCCGACATTCCCCGTAACGCCAACAATCACCGGTTTGTAGCGGCGAATCGTTGCACGAGCGAGTATGCGCAAGAGTTTTCCCAGCATGATTATTCGAGATTATCGGGCGGGACGTTGTAATGGCCAAGCACAAACTGCATAAGCCTGCGGAATGCGGGCACAACCGTTTGGCCGGCAAGCAAAACTTCGGGCTTGTCCAATTTTAAGAGTATCACAAATTGCGGGTTCGAAACCGGCGCGAAGCCCACGAAGGTATGTACATATTCTTCCGTGTATCCGCCGCTCTCAAAGTCCGGTATCTGCGCCGTGCCTGTTTTTCCGGCGACGCGATATCCATCAACCGCCCCGATGACTGCTTTGTTGACGGCGCTCTCCATCATTTCCGTGACCGCCGCCGCAGTCGCTTCGCTTATGACCCGCCGCACCACGTGCGGCGCATGTTCGGCGTTTAAGTACGGACGCATAAGATTGCCGCCGTTCGCCAAGGCACTGTAAGCGTTAATAAGTTCCAAGGGCGTTACCGCAATGCCTTGGCCGAATGAGGCGGTTGCAAGGTCAATTTCGCGTGAGCCGATACGCGAAAGGTTCGCCAAGTTTCCGGCGACTTCGTGCGGAAGGTCTACTCCCGTTTCGCTCCCGAAACCGAATTTTTCAAAATACGAGAGGAGTGATTTTCTTCCCGTTTTGCGCCCGGCAAACACCGCACCGGTATTCACCGACCCCTCAATCACCTGCCGCATGGTAATTTCCCCGTGTGCTTTGCCGTCCCAGTTGCCGATTGTTTTCCCGTTCAGCGTAATCTCCCCCTTGTCCCAATACGTGGTGTCGGGAGTGATGATGTTAAGGTCAATTCCTGCCGCCATCGTCATGGGCTTCATGACCGAGCCGGGTTCATACAAATATTCCACTGCCGGATTTCCAAACCGCCCTACCAGATATTTGCCGTATTCGTTCGGGTCAAACGACGGATAGTGCGCAATGGCGAGAATCTTTCCCG
>MFKH01000016.1:22427-48580 GCA_001779505.1 Candidatus Jorgensenbacteria bacterium GWA1_54_12
TGCGGCTCTTGTATGATAATCGTGCCTGCCTCGGCGTTGTGAGTTTCTACAAGCTCCTGCGCCAGTTTTTCCACCTCTGTTTCAAGGTTGCGGTCAATCGTCGTATAGAGCGGTTCCTCGCGCGACAGGGTCGGGTTATACCATCGCTCCAGCCCGTAAATACCCGTCGGCTCGGTGATTTCTTCATTCACCCCGACAAATCCCAGGGTGCGCGCGGCAAGCTCTCCAAAGGGGTAAAAACGCGCCTTTTCCTCGTCAACATAGATGCCTGCAAGGCCGCTTTCTTCGGCCCGCGCCGCGTCTTCATCCGTTGCGCGCCGCAAAATCGGCACGAACAGGCGCTTGGGGTCGGAAAGCGCATTCAAAAGATTTCCGCTTTCTGGAAAGAGCGTTTTAAGCGTCGCGGCAGTCGCCTGGGCATCCTTTATTTCGCGGGGCACCGCGTAGATAACGGGATAGTTTTTGTTTGTTGCGGCGGGGATTGCATTGCCGTTCCGGTCGGTAAAAAAGATTTCGCCCCGTTTGAAGGCGACGCTTTGCGCATACTCGCTTTGCGCTTTCGCCTTATTGAAATAATAATCGCCGCGCTCAATCTGGAGTTCATACAAGTTGAACCCCAGAAGCCCGTAGAGAATCGCAAAGACAATGCTTAAAAGGATGAATCTGAAACCCATTGGTTCATGCTCATATAGTGCGGCGCTTCTTCAAGTACCAGGTTGCGCGCTGTCGCCAGCTCTTCCAGGCGGGTCGGGTCTGTTGCCTCATACAGCTCGTTTTTCAGTTCCGCGTTCAGTTCCCGCGCATCCGCAATCTGATCCCGCAGGCGTTCCGCCGCATAGCGGCGTCCCGCAACGGTATTGTAATAATATATGTAAAAGAGCGATGCGACGAGTAGGAGGACCAAAAGTTCCGTAACGAAAAGTGCGATGCTTCTGTTTTTGTTCGGGGTCATGACCGTCATATGTTTTTTGGTTAAGGGGTTAAGGTAAGAGGTCAGAACATTGCGATGCGGAGCTTGGCGGAACGGCTTCGCGGATTCCGGGCAATTTCTTTCGGACCCGGGCGAATCGGTTTCCCACTGCCCGCCTCGCGTCGACTCGCCGCGAGTCGAGGAGGGCCATAAAGCTTCAATGCCTGCTTTACGATGCGGTCTTCAAGCGAATGGAACGAGATGATTGCCGCGCGTCCCTGCGGCGCCATGATGCGCGGCAGTGCGGCGAGCGCGCTTTCAAGGTTCTCGCGTTCCTTGTTGACGAAGAGGCGAAGCGCAAGAAACGTCCGGAGCGCCGCGTGCCGCCGCGAGTGATGTCCGTGAGGCAGCGCCCGCTCCACCGCCTGCACCAGTTCTCCGGTTCGGTAGAGGGGTTGTTTCCGCCGCTCCCGCACGATGCTCCCGGCAATGCGCCCGGCAAAGCGTTCTTCTCCGTACTCCGAAAAGATGTGCGCGAGCGTTTTCTCGTCGTACTCGTTCACAACCCGCGCGGCGGTGAGCCCTGCCGTGTCTTCGTCGTAGCGCATAATAAGCGGCGCATCTTCCCGGTAGCTGAAGCCCATTTTTTCTTCAAGTTCGTATGATGAAAGGCCGAGGTCCAAAAGAAGGCAGTCAACACGTTTTCCCGAAAGTTCCTCCCGCACGATATCCTCAAGGCGGCTGAAGTTCCCTTGCACAACGTTTACCGTAACGGCGAGCCCTTCCCTGTCCACAAGCGCGGTGAGCTTTTCCCGCACGCGCGTCACCGCATTCTTATTCCAATCAATGCCAAGGAACATTCCTCCCGGCGAGCGCCTGACGAGCTCGGCCGCGTGCCCTCCTCCCCCCACTGTGCCATCAACGCACACATCTCCCGGTTTCGGATTCAGTGCGGTTATGACCTCGGGGAGAAG
This sequence comes from Candidatus Jorgensenbacteria bacterium GWA1_54_12, assembly GCA_001779505.1. GTDB lineage: Bacteria > Patescibacteriota > Minisyncoccia > UBA6257 > GWB1-50-10 > GWA1-54-12. The sequence continues at coordinate 24,312 of MFKH01000016.1, forward strand.
GACGGGCGTGTGTTCCATACTCTTATACCCCCAACTGACTCAACCGCTCTGCTATTTCCTCCGATGACTCTTCCGTCTTCCCCTTGTATTTTTCCCATGCATCCGCGTTCCATATCTCAATGCGGTTGTAGAGCCCCGCGACGATAACCTGTTTCTCAAGCCCGGCGTATGTGCGCAGATAATCCGGTACAAGCACCCTTCCCTGCGCATCAAGGCGAACGTCCGTTGCGCCGCCCAGCATGAGCCGCGCAAAAGCACGCGAGTCGGCTTGGACAAGGGGGAGGCCGACGATTTTCTGCGCCAGCGACTGCCATTCCTTCCCGCCAAATACAAAGAGACACCGGTCAAGTCCTTTGGTGAGAATTGCTCCATCGCCAAGAAAAGGCCTGAACTTTACCGGTATCGCAAGCCGACCTTTTACGTCTATGCTGTGTACAAATTCACCAAGAAGCATGTTATCCCCCGTTTTCTTAGTTATCCACACTTTTATCCACAGTTCCCCACTTCATGACACTAGTATACCATATTCACCTTTCCGGAAAACAAAATGCCCCACGAATGGTTCCATGGAGCAATTCTTCCTTTATTTATGGGCTTTCTCCTCCCGAAGCCCCCTAAGTTATCAACACCTTATCCTCTAGAGCCGTTGAGGCAGTGGAACATTCAGAAGCCACAGGCCGTTTTTCAGCACTTGCCCTGCGGCTTTTGACAAGGTGAGCCGCGAAGCGCGAAGCGCCGGGTCCGCGGTTCCCGACACATTCACTTTTCCGTAAAACGTATTAAAAAGACCTGCGACGCGCTCAAGGTATCCGGCAACCATGTGCGGCGCATCATGCTCTGCGGCGCGTGACACAACAAACGGGAAGATCGCAAGCTCGCGCGCCAGAAAATATTCTTCTCCTTCCTTGAATATCGGCTTTGCGCTCTGTGCTCCCCCGACTTTGGCAAGGAGGGACAAGATGCGGGCATGGGTATACTGCAAATACACTGCGCTTCCTCCCTCCACATTCAGCATCTTTTCCCAATCAAATGAAATATCTCTCTCGCGGGACTGATGCAGGTCGTTGTAAACGATTGCGCCAATGCCAACCGCTTCGGCTATCGCTTCCCGCTCGCGAGGCGATACATCAGGGCTTTTTGCGGCAATAACCTCCCTCGCTTTTTCCGTCGCGCGTTCCAAAAGTTCCGCGACCTCAACCGAAGTGCCGCGCCGCGTAGACATCCGTTTCCCCTCGGCGAGCACAAGCCCGAATCCCACGTGCAGCGCCTCGCTCCCTGCCATAAACCCTATGCGCTTCGCAAGCTCAAAGAGCTGGCGGAAGTATAATGTCTGTTCCCCGCCGACGATGTAACGGATATCCCGCACCTTGAGTTCCTGCGTTCGAAATGCAAGCTGGGCAAGGTCACGCGCATGATATAGCGTTGCTCCGTCGCTCCGCATGAGGATAAAGCCGGGCAACTCCGGAAACTCGGCAACGACCGCGCCCCCTTCGCCGCGTGTGCATACGTTTTTGGCAAGGCATGCTTCAGCCGCCCGCTTCCCCTCTTCCACAAAGAAATGCTCCCCGCCATAGGCGTCAAACGATATGCCGAAACGGCCGTACATCTTTTTAAAATCCCGAATAGAGAGTGTGCGGAACTTTTTCCACAACGCCGTCAGATGCCTGTCGCCTGTCTCAAGGCGCTGTGCCAGAGCACGCGCTTTCTCTTCAAGCGACGGGTCTTCCGCCGCGCGTTTCTCAAACTCGACGTAAAGCTCTTTGAGTTCGGGAACCGGATTCTTTCGTATCTTTCTTCTATCGCCCCATAATTCGTATGCACACAAAAGCTTCCCGAATTGCTGTCCCCAATCGCCGAGGTAGTTGTCGCGCAAAACGGCGCGCCCCGTATACTCGTGAAGGCGTGCTACGGATTCGCCGATAAGCGTTGAGCGAAGGTTGTTGACGCCCAAGGGTTTTGCAATGTTGGGCGAAGAATATTCCACGATAACTGGTGTGCCATCGCCCGCCGTCGTTCCGTATCGGTTGCCCTGCTCTAAAACCTCGGTAAGCACTTCTCCATACACCGCATCCCGATTCAAGAAGAGATTTAAGAATGCCCCTTGTGCTTCTCCCCGCGCGATAAAGGGTACTTCTCCACTCAAGGCCTGTGCGGCGTGCGATGCCCCCTCAGGCGTGAGAACAAGCATAAAGTCGCCGGGAATATGGGGTGGGGGCGCTGTAAACGCGCGCGCCGATATGTTTTTTTCTATCGCCGCGCTCGCCGCTTTTGCAACGCGCGACAGGAAATATGAATTTTCCGGGATGCACGGCGCGGCTTTCTTCCGCCGTAATGCCCGCCGAATCTGTTTTTCGTATGCATTCATTAAAGGAGGGATTCAGTCTGTTTTACCGATTCCTCGCGCCGTTTCGCTTTTAGTTCTTCATAGCGGTCTTTCACTTCCTTAAGTTTCACAAAATCCAGGCGCGACGCATCCAAAATGGCCGGGTTGCGCAGTGCCGCCGCCGTGTGATACATCGGCATCACTATCATATCACGCATCCAAAAATATTTGCCGTGGTCGCGTGAAATCTGTGCGCTAGGCAAAAAATAGTTCATGGCGAACCGCCCCACGGGAACGATGATTTTGGGACCGATAATGCGGATGTGCTCCGGCAGATATTTTTTGTATGCCTCTATCTCGTGCGGAAGCGGGTCGCGATTATCCGGCGGGCGGCGTTTCACGATGTTTGTGATGTAAACTTCTTCCCGCTTCCAACCAATTTCTTCCATGAGCTTATCCAAAAGTTTCCCTGCGCGCCCGACAAAGGGGCGTTTCTCCCTGTCTTCGTAAAATCCCGGCGCTTCGCCGATGAACATGACGTCCGCATCAGGGCTTCCTTCGCCAAACACGAGGTTTGACTCCTGGAGCGGGAGCGAATCGTCGGCATGCATTTCTTTCTCAAGGCGCTGGAGCGCCGCTTCTTTTGAAGTATCCATTAGGAATGGAGTCAGTATATCAAACCCACCCGGCAAAAGAAAAAGGCCCCGCCAAAGCAGGGCCAGAAGAGAGACAGAGCGCTGCAAAACGGCGTTCTGCGTAGCGAGAGCTCATTTGAGAGAAACTCGAGAATTTCAGACCTGCGACTGCGGCCGGCAGACCGGTTTGTTGCCGCTAGGCAGCCACTCCAGCATCCACGTCACGGTACTCCGCCCCCTTTGCCCCCTGACGAGCACGGTGTCTCCTCGGTGGAAGACGATGAGCGTCCACCACTCTTCCACCTTGCCCGTCCTGAGACCGAAGCCCTGGGCGAGAATCGTGGCGTTCCCTTCCGCTCTCATCAGATTCGAGTTGCGAAACGCGGGCAACCCTTGCGTGCGAACCAGAACAAGGGCCGTCCCGTTCCTCTGAGACGAGAACGGTTTTGCGAGGAAGACCTCCTCTCCTACCTGCACGGGATGGATGTCAAAGACATTCCCCTCTCGGTCAACCCATGGCGGGTTGCCCGGATAGAAACGTACCACGCGTTCCACTCCCGGCCGGCTCCCTAGGACGATTCGATCCTTAGAGGGTGCAACATGCATCCCTCTCACCATCTCACCTCTAGAAACGCTAAAACACGTCACGCGCGACCTCCCAGACCATGTGTTGCTCCGCAGGACCATACGATCCCGCAGTGCTCTCGCTACATATCCACTCTCTCAATGGACTAAGGGCGATAATACACAATTACGCCCCTTTTGTCAATTTTTGTGGTGCGCGATGCTGGGATCGAACCAGCGACCTCTTCGATGTGAACGAAGCGCTCTACCACTGAGCTAATCGCGCCTATATAGGGTTTCGGAAACCCTACATAGAAATATAGTCTATTCCAGAACAACTGTCGCGCCAGCCGCCTCAAGTTTCTTCTTCATTTCTTCGGCTTCCGCACGTTTCACGTTTTCTTTCACGACTCCCGGTGCGCCGTCAACGATGGCCTTGGCTTCTTTCAATCCCAAGCCGCTCAATTCCTTGACCACCTTGATAACGTTCACCTTCTGGTCTCCGGTTACTTTCAAGACCACATTTACCTCCTGCTTTTCCTCAACCGCAGCCGCACCGACTGCCGCAACGGGCATCATTGCCGATACGTTAAACTTTTTCTCCAGCGCGGAAATGAGGTCGGCGAGTTCCACAACCGAGAGTTTTCCGATTTTCTCCAGAATGTCGTCAAACTTGTTTTCTTCTGCCATGGTTATGTGCTTTTCTTACGCACGCCATCCAAAACGTACACCAACGCCCGCATCGGACCAGACAAGGCTCCCACGAGCTGACTAAGGAGCACTTCGCGTGACGGCAGTTCGCCGACGCGCGACACATACTCTGCGGTCAGCGCTTCTTTTCCCGCAACAAGCCCGCCAAACATTTTCCCTTCAACACTTTTCAGGAATTTTGATGCGACGCCTGCCACATCCGAAACCGTTCCGGCAAATGTGATAACTGCCGTCTGCCCCAAGAACGGAACGAGTTCAAAGGTAATGTTTGCGTCTTTCAGGGCGTGGGCAAAGAGGCGGCGCTTTACGACTCGCATTGCTCCTCCCGCATTCATGAGCTGTGAACGCAAGCCGTTTAGGGCCTGCATCGTCGCCTTGGTGAATCCAAGCGCGATAAACCCACCGTCTTCCTGGAGGATGCGCTTTATGTCTTTCAATGCTTCTTCTTTCTGGGCGCGTGTCTTTGGCATGTTTTTTGTAATCCCTCCATAATGTCGGGATGTTATTTTTGTTGCCGCGAATCGCGGACAAAAATAACAACTGCGACCTTTCGGGCCGCAAACAATAGAGAAACATTGTTTCCTCGGCAGGTCTTATGCACCTCTTCGGCGCACCTGCTGTCTGCGGACGTATGGGGACTATACCACGTCTAAAGCTCCTCATCAAGCTCTTCCAAAAGGTCTTTCGCCTTCTTTGAAAGCTTCTTCGGGGTCACGAGATTGAAAGAAACATGGAGTGCGCCGCGAGAGGAGGCAGTGCCAATGTGCGACATAGGCATGCCTTTGTCAGGAACCGTGAGGTCGTCTTTCAAGTTAAATCCTTTGGGCACCGTGACCGTGATGCGCTCTCCATCAATGCCCGAGAAGACGATTTCTTTTTCCAGAAGCGCATCGGTTGCTTTTATGCTCCGCGTCATAAAGAGGTCGGCGCCTTTGCGGGTAAAGACCTCGTGAGGCTTTACTCTTACGACAACGTAAAGGTCACCCTGTTTCCCGCCGCGTTCGCCCGCTTCACCCTTCCCGGTAATTTTTATAACCTGCCCGTCTTCAATGCCGGAAGAAATCATAACGCGCACATCGCGCTTGCCGCGCGCCCTTCCTGCGCCGGCACAGTCGGCGCATACTTTCTTGGGCACTTCGCCCCGTCCCCGGCACGCGGCGCACGACCTGACCTGCGAGAACGCGCCGAAGAACGTGCGCTTTTCTTCAACAACTCCGCCGCGCCCGCCGCAGGCGGTGCATTTCAGAAACCCTTCTTTTTCCGCATACCCTTTTCCGCCGCATGCATCACAGGGGATAAATGTTGCAAACGAGATATTTTTCTCCGTGCCGGTGAATGCCTCTTCCAAGCTCACGACCTGCATGGCTTCTATGTCTGCGCCGTGCACGTATGTCGTTCTTCGCTTGCCGCCGAAAACGCTCCACAATTCCTCAAACATGTCTCCGAAATCGCCGAACCCGGCGAACCCGTCTCCCGACGGACCCCCACCACCGAACGGCATTTGCCCAAAGGCGTCGTATTGAGCGCGTTTCTCCCTGTTTGAGAGCACCTGATACGCCTCGTTGATTTCTTTGAATTTTTTCTCGCTGCCTCCCGCTTTGTCGGGGTGATACTCGTGCGCCAGGCGGCGGTACGCTTTTTTAATTTCCTCCTCCGAGGCGTTTCGGTTAATTCCAAGAACGCTGTAGTAATCCATAATGGTTAGAGGGTAACGACTTCCTGTTTCACGTCCCTAAAAGCGATCTCGGCAAAGGGGGTAAGAAGAAGAAATCTGAAAACCGCAAAGACAATGAATGTCGCAATGGGGTACGTAATCGGCACGAGCGTTTTTAAGGTCAGGAAGAGCGCGATAACCGCCGCCGCGCCCAATGCCACTTTTACGGCGGGAGGAAATGCTTCAATCCGTTCTTCAAGAACGCCAAACGCGTAGTCCATAACCGATTCATCGCCTCGGAATTCGCCGAAGAGCTTCACTATTGCCTGCCGCGTCGTTCCCTCTATTTCAATGACAAGCGCGCGCTCGTCCTGCGGAGAAATCCTCTCCACACCCTCTTCTTCTGCAAGCATTCTCGTGCGCGTGTTCCGGAGCTCCGTTTCGGCGATGAGCCGAATGGCATGGTCCATTCTCATGGCAAAGCGCATATCCGAAACCCATATGCGCGCGACCGGTTCCAGGGGACCGGCAACCGCAGCGAACGTTCTCTGCGCCGCCGCGCGGTCAAAGTGTCCTTCGGCAAAGTAATGATTGTATGAGATGAGGGAGACAAAAACGAGAAGCCCCAGCGCCACCTTCGGCAAAACCTCGCGCGCCGCGAGAGAGAGCCTGATCTTTACCATGCCCTCAATAATGATTCGTCCTCGAAACGCCCCGACGAGCATAAGAAGCGCACAGGCGGCCGTCCCGCCCAACACCCACGGCGAAAGATGCGGAACAAACGCGTCATAAAACACTGCTCCGGGGATAAGTCCTTCAAGGAACGCAAGTGCACTCAACGTGTTCTTGTTTTCAATAAGGAGTGTTTGCAAAAAAAGCCCCACGCCGGCACAGAAGCCGGCGATGATGACCCACAAAACGCTCCCTGCGCCGAACGAGGCGCGGAGCGCATATGCGGCAAAAAAGAGGGGTACCGCTCCCGTAAGCCACAGAGCGAATGTTTTAAGGCGTTGCATGATCTCCTTCCGACTTGTCTTCTTTTTTATTATACATCTCTTCCCCTATTTTCTGGAGCGAGCGGGAAAGTTCGTCTGCCGCCGCCGCGATAAGCGCGGCATCTTCCCCTCCCAAGAGTTCTTTCACTTTTGCCGCTTTTTCTTCCACGTCGCGCTTTACGTTTTCTTTTACGTTCGGATTTTCGCGGAGCGCTTTCTCTGCCGCATACACCAGCGCTTCGGCTCTATTTTTTGCGTCAATCGTTTCTTTCTTTTTCCGGTCTTCGGTTTCGTGCGCCGCGGCCTCCTGCTTCAGGCGCTCTATTTCGTCTTTCCCCAAACTCGTCGTCGCTTCCACGCGCACCGACTGGCTTTTTTTCGTCGCCTTGTCCAGCGCCGTCACGTTCAAAATTCCGTTGGCATCAATGTCAAACGTAACCTCAATTTGCGGAATGCCGCGCGGCGACGGCGGCACGCCGTCAAGAATAAAGCGCGCCAGAGTTTTGTTGTCCGCGGCCATCGGGCGCTCTCCCTGAAGAACATGAATCTCAACCGACGGCTGATTGTCTTGCGCCGTGGAAAAGACCTGCGTCTTTGCCGTCGGGATGGTTGTGTTCTTCTGGATCATGGGCGTCGCGACGCCGCCCAGCGTTTCTATCGCAAGCGACAGAGGTGTCACATCCAAAAGCAGAATGTCCTTCACGTCTCCCTGCAGAATGCCTGCCTGTATCGCCGCGCCCACGGCAACCACCTCATCGGGATTAATGCCCTGATGCGGCTCTTTGCCGAAAAGATGTTTCACTTGCTCCTGAATCATCGGCATGCGCGTTTGCCCGCCGACCAAGATTACCTCGTCAATATCCGCAAGCTTCATGCCTGCGCCGCGCGGCGCGGCGCTTGTCACCGTTTCTTCAACAAGTTTTATGGAACGGGCAATAAAATCACCAACCAATTCCTCAAGCTTCGCGCGGGTCAGCTTCATAAGAAAGTGTTTCGGCCCCGCGGCGTCGGACGTGATGTACGGAAGGTTGATTTCCGTCTCCTGGGTCGTCGAGAGTTCCTTCTTGGCGTTTTCCGCCGCTTCCTTCAGGCGCTGAACGGCAAGTGAATCCTTTTTCAGGTCAATTCCCTCCCGCTTTTTGTATTCGCCCAAAAGAAAACCCATGAGAATGTTGTCAAAGTCTTCGCCGCCCAAATGGGGGTCTCCTCCCGTTGCCTTCACCTCAACCGTGTTGTCACCCACTTCAAGAACCGACACATCAAACGTGCCGCCGCCAAAATCGTAAACCACAATCTGCTCGTTGTTCTTTTTGTTCAAGCCATAGGCAAGCGCCGCGGCCGTCGGCTCGTTCAAAATCCGGCGCACCTTAAAGCCGGCAATTTCTCCCGCCTGCTTCGTCGCCTGCCGCTCGCTGTCGTCAAAATACGCCGGTACGGTAATGACTGCTTCTTCAATCCGTTCCCCTAACTTCGCCTCGGCATCCAGTTTCATCTTTTGGAGCACCATTGCCGATATTTCTTCCGGCTTATGCCACGTTTCGCCCATCCGTATCTCCACGCCCCCTTCGTTCGTTTTTCTCAACTCATACGGAAGCGATTTCTTGTCTTCCTGCACCTCGCGGTCGTCAAACTTGCGCCCGATGAGGCGTTTCACGGCGCCAATGGTGTTTTCCGGATTCACGACTGCCTGCCGCTTCGCGGTTTGTCCGACAAGCCGTTCCTTTGACCTGCTCATGGCGACAACCGACGGAGTCGTGCGGTTGCCTTCCGCGTTTTCCAAAACGCGCGGCTCGCCGCCCTCAACGACCGCCATCGCCGAGTTTGTCGTTCCCAAATCTATGCCCAGTATTTTTGCCATATGTTTTTATTGATTATTTTTTTGACTCTTTCGGCTTTTTGAGAGGATTACCTGTGCCGCCCGCAGTACCGCACCTTCCCGTTCGTACCCCTTTCGTTCAACGCGCGCAACGGTTCCCTCGGGCGCATCACTTTCCGTTTCTCCCGTTGCTTCGTGTTCCTTCGGGTTAAAGCGGTCACCCTCGCCGGGACATATTTCTTTCACACCGCATCGCCCGAGAGCCCGCACCAGTTCTCCATACACAATCCGCATGCCTTCGTCTTTTGTTTCCCGCACGCCTTCCTCAAAACCATCCATAACCGTGATAAGTTCTCTCACAACCCTGTCCGCGCCGCGTCCCTCCATTTCCTTTAGCCGTTCGCTTTCGTCACGCTTGTAATTTATGAGGTCCGCGCGCGCCCGTTTCCACCCGTTCAGATATTCCTCCCGTTCTTCTTCGCATTTTTTCAGTTTTTCTTTATCCATATGATTCAAGCGATTGTAACAGGTTCAGCACTGTCCGGTAATTCATCCGCACCGGACCAACGGCGAGGTAGCGATATCTCTTTCCCCGCCCTGCGGCGACCGAGAGCGCATCGGAGTCCGTAAACTGATTTTTCCCAATGAACACCGCCGGCCAATTCTCTTCCTCTGCATTCCAAAATGAGCGCTCGGCGCGAAGGCGCTCCGGCAAGAGCTCAATGTCGCGGATAACCGAAAGAAGCATATCCTTCCCGAAAATGTCTTGCGATGCGCAGAGCGCCTCCAGTCCGCTCCGATACAGCGCGTCTTCCTCGGGGTCGTAGATGACGGAAACGAGCCGCAGTTCTTCGGCAAGGAATGCGACAAGTTCCTGCAGAGCGCCCTTCTGCATGAACGAAAAAACATCACTCATAAAAGGTGCTTCGCCGAACGCTTCGTGCTTCAACTGCTCTACGAAAAAGCGATACGCCTTCAAGGTCGGCACGCGGCCGCCCGAGTGGTGGACCTGTGAAAAATAATCCGCGTCGCTTAAGGCATTAAGCTCGCGGCGAATCATTGCCGGCTTGATGCCGAACCGATGACGGCGGTACAAATGCCCCGAGGTGATGGGTTTCCCCGTCTGGATGTAGTCCCGAATGCTCCGTTCAAGAATGAGAGCCTGACGCTTGTCCATGGGGAGAAGTATAGCAAGTAGCACTCATCATCGTCAAGTGCTATTTAGGGGCACGAGACCGAGGAGGTTGCAAATACGCCGCCATTCCCCACCGTCAGGCGGTAGCAGGAACTGTTTGGCGCAACGAGAATAAGTCCGACAGACGAGGTTGTGAAAGCAATGTCGTCGGCGCTCTTTATCCCCGCCGCCGCAACGGGCTGGGTTCCAATGCCAATGCCGCCCGAGATGTAAAGATTTTGCCAGCTCTTCGTTGCGCTCCCCAAGTCGTATGAAGCGCTTGAGTTTGGCAGGACACTTGAATCAAATGTTGCTGCCGATGCGCGGCTCACGGCGCTGGATAAGGTCCGCCGGAACTTTGCTCCTTCGGACTCCGCATCATAGTGAACCGCAAGGTCAAACCGCACGAACGAATATCCTCCCTCGTTCTCGTACTTCGTGACGGAAAAATCGTCAACGGCCAAGGGAGAGCTCGTTAATGCAATCGGCTCGTCCTCACCCTCCTGCAGGTAGATAACGCCTCCCTCAAAGTAGACAAGCGTCGGGTCTACGGTTGATGAGGCCATACGCAGGGTCAGGGTGCTTGTTGCCGCGCCGGCCGCCGTTCCAATCACGCTCGAACTGCGCACGAGGCGCTGGATAACATCGTTTACAAAAGATACTTGAGAGTTTACTTCGTTCAGCGAACTTTGCCGCACGTGGATGCGGGTAAAGATAATGAACATACTCACCAGGAACACCGAGCTCATGACAAAGATGGCGACATAAACCAAAAGTTCAATGAGAGAAAATCCTTTCCGGGACATGGATATATTATAGCGCATCATCGGAAGTAAATTTTGTTCGGCACCCTAAAGTCAACGGAATGCATCTTGGCAAAGTCCTCGCGTGCGATGAGCGCTTCCATAATCGCTCCGAAATCGTCGGGAATAAAACTCCGGTCGAAATAAAGGGTCTTTCCGTCCGTGAGCACCACTTCCCACTCGTTGAGTTCTGCGGCGCGCATGCGCATTTCAGAAACGGCAACGCCGCGCGCGGCGAGAGTGTTTCTTACTTCCGAAAAACGTGCCACTTCTTTGGAAGAAAGTTCCTCTTCGCCCCGAACGACGAGAAAGAGCTGTCCTACCGCCTCCGGCGCGCGCGCGTAAACGATTCCCTCTTCATCAAATGCAGCACACTCCGTCTCGGTGCACTGAATGCCGGCAAATGTACGCTCCCGCACGACAACGTCAATACGCCGCTCAAAGGGATGGCTCTGAACCGATGCGCTCCGCACGGCGGGAATATTTAGAGCAACCTCTCCGCTCCGAAGCCACAGAAAAACGTGGTCGCCGCCCAAGAGCGCAAGAACCGGCTTTTTTGCAGTGAGCGCGGTCAAGGCCTGCCGAACGTCTGAAGCTGAAACCAGTGTGTTTCCCGTAACGGCAACGTCCGTCACCCGAAACCACGGAATGGCATCAAGGCCGTAAACAACGCCGCCTAACACAACGATAACGGCGAGGATTATAAGATAAACACGCAAGGGCATATCAGCGCTTTTTGTTATCCCCTATGATCTTTTTCCCCATGTATTTCTGCAAAACTTTCGGCACTTTCACGTTCCCTTCTTTCGTTTGGTAATTTTCAATAATCATGATGAGCGTCCGCTGTATCGCGAGACCGGTGGCGTTCAAGGTATGCACGAAGCCCCTTTCCCCTCCTTCGCGGAATTCCGCGCGTATGCCTCGCGACTGAAAGTCCGTCAGGTTTGATGCGGAATGCGTCTCGCGATACCTTCCCTCGCTCGGGAGCCATGTTTCTATGTCATACTGCCGCGCGTCGCCCCACGTCATATCTCCCGTACACTTCAACACAACCCGATACGGAAGCTTCAATGCCTGCATGAGACGTTCTTCCAGAGACAGGAGAAAGAGAAGCTCCTCTTCTGAACGCTTAGGGTGGGTAAATGAGAAGAGTTCAACTTTATCAAACTGATGCACGCGGAGTATCCCGCGCGTGTCTCTGCCGTACGAGCCCGACTCGCGGCGGAACGCGGTTGAAAAACCGACGTAGCGGCGCGGCAGGGTGCTTGCGTCCAGTACCTCGTTCATGTGAAGAGGCCCTATCGTGTGTTCGGCGCTCCCGACAAGATATAAATCATCTTCTGCAATATGAAACGCATCGTGCTCATCAAGAAACTTTCCCTTGCCCATGGCGCGCATCACGTCCGGCCGCGCCATAACCGGAGGCACGACGGGCGTGAACCCTTCCTTCACGGCAAGGTCAAACGCGAGCTTCACAAGCGCAAACTCCAGAAGCGCCGCATCCCTCAAAAGATACCCGAAGCGGCTTCCGGCGACTTGTGCCGTGTGCTTCACATCAATAAGACCCAGATTTTCCGCGATAGTGAGATAATCGCGCGGCTCAAAATCAAATGACGGCCGCTTCCCTACTTCGCGCTCTATGATGTTTTCCGTATCGTCTTTCCCTTCTGGCACATCGTCAAACGGAATATTCGGCACATTTTGGAGTGCTTCGTCGCGCTTTGCGCGGAGCGTCCGCTCCTCTTCTTCAAAGCGCTTAATTTCTTCCTTTAGTTTCTTGAGTTCGCCGCGACTTTCCGGAGAAAGCGTTTGCGAGGAGCCCTTTTTTTGCCTGGAACGCAGTTCATCAAGCTCCCGCACGATGGCGCGCCACTTGATGTCGTACGAGAGCACCTCGTCCACCACGCTCGGCGATATCTGCTTCCGCCGCACGCCTTCCTTCACGCGCTCCGTTTCTTCACGAATAAGATTGATGTCCAGCATGTTCTTAGTTCTTTGCTTTTTTCATAAGCGGAAAGGCAACCGTTTCGCGCACCGGCACGCCGGCAAGCACGGCGAACAGGCGCTCCGACATGCCGAAGCCGGCCGCGGGCGGCATGCCGTATTCCATCGCCGTCAAAAACTCTTCATCAATCTGCTGGGCCTCACGGTCGCCCTTCGCGCGCAAACGCATCTGTTCTTCAAATCGTTCCCGCTGGTCAATGGGGTCGTTCAATTCCGAGAACCCCTTCCCCATCTCGGTTCCCGCCGCCACAATCTGGAATCGCTCCACGCGGCGCGGGTCTTCTTCCATCCGTTTTGCCAGAGGTTCCACTTCAACCGGAGGGTTTATCAAAAAGCACGGTTTCACAAGCTTTCCCCGTACCGCTTTTTTGTACACGAGGTCAATGAGGCGCCCCTTTCCGTAGTGTGACTCTACTGCAACGCCTAGGGCGCGCGCTTTTTCTCTCAACTGCGCCTCCGTTGCCGATAAGGGATTCAGCCCCGTTTCCTTCTCAAATATATCGGCATACTCAATCCGTGCGAAAGGCTCGCTCCACGAGATAGTGTGATTGCGCGTTTTCATCTTAAGCGTTCCAAACGTTTTCCGTATCATCTGTTTCACGAGCTTTTCCGTGAAGCGCATCATGTCGTTGTAGTCCCAATACGCCGCGTAGCACTCCATTTGCGTGTAATCCTGCAGGTGCTCCGCATCAATGCCTTCGTTCCGGAAAATCTTCCCGATTTCAAATATCTTTTCAAAACCTCCCACGAGCATTTTCTTCAGGGGCAGTTCAAGAGAAATGCGCATATAAAGATCCTCGTCCAGTGCGCGATAGTGCGTGATGAAGGGTTCCGCTTCGGCTCCTCCCGGCACGGCTTCCAAAACGGGCATCTCCAGTTCCGTGAACTCCGCCTTTTTAAGAAACGACCGCGCCGCGTCCCAAAACACCGCTTTCTTCAAAAGGAGCTCTTTCACTTCCGGGTTAAAGAGAACGTCCAAATATCTTTTCCGGAGGCGCGTTTCAACATCTTCCAAACCATACCACTCTGTCGGGAGCGGGCGAAGCGCTTTTGCAATGATGCGCGCGTGCTGTGCGGCGATGCTTTTTTCTCCCCGCTTCGTCGTAAGCGCCTTCCCTTGCGCCTCTATAAAATCGCCCCGGTCAAGCGTTTCGGAGAGAAGCTCAAATTCTGCCGTGTCACCCTTGCTTAAAATGACCTGAATGACACCGGTTTCGTCTTTCACGTCAAGAAACCAAATCTTCCCTTGGTCGCGCACGCTCCACACTCTTCCCGTAACGGCGACTGATTTCTTTCCCAGGCGGCGAAACGATGAAACCAAAGTTTCAATGGGGGCGCTCCGGCGCACCCGCGCCGGATACGGCGGCGCGCTTTCCCCGTACTTCAAGAGTTTCTTTCGTCTCTCGGAAGCAAGGTCTTCGCGCATTTATTTCACGGTTACGATGGTGTACCGCATCTCTCCTTTTGGCGTTTTCAGAACCACTTCGTTCCCTGCCGAGCGTCCGATGAGGAGTTTCCCCAAGGGTGATTCGTTTGAAATGCGCCCTGCCGACGGGTTTGCCTCGTCCGAACCCACAATAGTGTACGTTGTTTCCGTGCCGTCCTTCCGCACCGTCACCTCCGCCCCAACGTTAATAACCGCGCTCCCTTCCGCCGGCTTCTTGATAATCTCCGCTTGGCGAACGACTTCGGTCAAGCGCCCTATCTTTTGCTCCAGCCACGCCTGTTCGTTCCGGGCTTCCTGATATTCCGAGTTTTCCGACAGGTCGCCAAGCTCTTTCGCTTCCCGGAGGCGCTCGGCAATCTCCCGCCGCCCTTCCGTTTCCAGACGCGAGAGTTCCCGTTTCAGCTCCTCAAACTTTTCCTTTGAGATAAACATCTCTCTACGATTTTTTATAGCGCTCATAGTACCACATGAGAACGTCGTGCGCCACTGGGACAACGTTTGACCCTCCTTCCCGCGCGTCTTCTATCATAAAGAGAAAGACGATTTCCGGCTTGTCGTACGGGGCGTATCCGACAACGAGCGCGTTGGTCCTGCTTTTCGTCACCTCGGCGCTACCGGTTTTCGCCGCCGCTTCAAGGGGGAGGAAATTCAAAAGATGCGCGGTGCCGAGAGGCGACGTGACCGCCTCGCGCATGCCTTCGCGCACGACGGCGAGCGTGCTTGTTGCAAGGCGCACAACGCTCTGCAATGCTTCCGGCGATTCCACGGCAATCCGCGGCTTGTAGAAAACTCCTCCGTCGGCAATCGCCGCAATGTAGTTTATGAGTTCCAGGGGTGTCACTGTAAACGCGCCCTGGCCTATCGTCACGTTGTATGTGTCGCCGACCCGCCATACCCCTCCGGTTTTCTCCTTCCAGCCGGGAGACGGCAAAAAACCCGCCGCTTCCGCAGGAAGGTCTATCCCCGTTTTCTTGCCCAGGCCGAACGTGCTCCACCACAGGCGTAGGCGGGAAATGCCCAATCCCTTTTCGTTTTCAAACCCGCCGCCCACAATGTAGAAATACACGTTTGAAGAGCGCGCAAGCGCCGCGCGCATGTTCACCCAGCCGTGCGCCTTCCAGTCGCCGAATATGGACGGGTTCCCCGGGCTGTACGGATTTTCTACAACAAGCTGTCCGCTTGAGTAGAGCTCGTGCTCCGGGGTCATGACTCCCTCCTCAAGCGCCGCAATAGCAACCAAGGGCTTGATGGTTGAACCGGGATTATAGAGACCGCTTACCGCACGGTTAAAGAGCGGGTCTCCCGCGCCGCTCAAATATGCCTGCACATTGTCTACTTTGAAGCTTGGCACGGAGATGAGCGCGCGCACTTCTCCTCCTTCCGCGTCCATAACAATGCCGACGCCTCCGCGCGCGCCGAGAAAAGAGATTTGTTCCGCCATGCGGTCGTAGACGTATTCCTGCAATCCTTTGTCAATAAACGTTTCAAGGCGCCGCCCTTCTCGGGGCTTTTCAACGTCGCGCGTTCCCTGCACTTCTTCCCGCGCGTTCAAAACGGTTACCGATGTTCCCTGTGTGCCGCGGAGGAGCGCGTCATATTGCTTCTCAAGTCCCGTCTTTCCCACTTCTTCTTCGGCAGACGCTCCTTCTTCTATGGCCCGCTCATCGGCAAGGCCGACATACCCCGTGATGTGGCTTATGGCAAAGGGGTGCGCCGGCACGCGGGCAAAGCCCGGCTCTATTTCCACACCGGGAATGTGCCGCGCCGTAAGCTCTACAAGCATATCATGCGGCACGTCGCGCACGAGTAAGAGCCTCCCTAGCCGCCAGTCGTGCTCCTTCAGGCGCTTGGTCACCTCTTCCGCCGGCATGCCGGTCACTTCGCTTATGTCCCGAAGCGCCTCATTGCGCTCCGCGGCGTTTGACGGCAAAAACCGCATGGACACAAACGCCTTGACCGATGAGCGGTTGTCAACGAGAAGCTCTCCGTTGCGGTCAACGATGACGCCGCGCGGAGCGGGCTCAATCTCGGTGTAAAACATGTTTGCGCGGGCGCTCCGCTCATACAGCGTGTGCCGCCGCGCGCCGATAAGGAAAACCTGCGTTATGACAACGGCAAAAAGGATGAACGCCCCTCCCAGAAAAAGCTTGAACATCCGCGCCGTGAGCGGCACTTCCATGAGTTCATCCTCCACCGCCCTGTCCTGCAGGATATCTTCAAGATGTAATTCTTCGCGCATAGTGCGGTAACAGTATAATCGCTCCCATTCCCCAAAGCACATTGTAGAGCATTTCGCCGACAACGACGCCCGGCGCGACGCGCGCGCCTTGGAGCACGGCCGTTAGAAAATAAAAGAGTATCGTCCCTCCCGCAATTGCCCCCACCGTTGCCGTGCGCCCCCCTTTTGCCCACATGAGCGCGAGCGAGGCAATAAGAGCGGCACATGCTCCCGCCGCGGCACTATCACTGAATGCCGGAAACCATATGAGAGCCGCCGCGACTGCCGCCGCCGCCGCGCCGAGCCCCCATGCCATTCTCCCGGTGCGCTCCACCCCCACAATGATGAGAATAAGGATGAGGTTCGGGTTCACTCCCCACGCATCCATGAGGCGGCTCCCATGAATCGCCGCCGCGAAAATGCCGGCCATGGCTCCCCGTACTCCCGTGTACCACGCGCTCATCAGGGGAAATCGGTGAGAATTTTCACGCTCGCCACGTCCGGAAGCGCATACGGCACGCCCAGGGTTCCGCTCGCCCACACGCCGCTCCCCTTGTCCAGCGCCGCGATAATTCCCACGGGCTTGCCCAGGGGGAAGTCGGGTGAAATGTTTGTCACGCTCATCTCTTCCGCCGCACCCCCGTCGCGGGGAATGAGCGTAAGGCGAGGCACTCTGCCTCCCTCAAGAACCGCTTTTGTGCTGTTCCCCAAAGCGACACTGCTTCGCCACGCGCCGTCAAAAATCGTTTCTACCTCGGCGGTGTGCCGGCGCACCGTACGCACCCTTCCCAAAAGAAAATCTCCGGGTCCCAAAACCGCCATGCCGACAGCGACTCCTTCCGCCCCGCCGGCATTCACGATAATCGTTCCGCGGTCATTCCACGGATATTCCGCAAATACGCGCGCTTCAAGATACTCCTCGTCTCCCGTACTGTCGCACATCTTTTCCGCGAGAGAAGAAAGTTCAATCTTGAGGCGCGCATTTTCCGCTTCTACAAGCACAGCCTCCCGCGGAAAGCGATTTGTTTCTTCCCATGCTCGGTATCCCCATATAAGAAGCGCCGCTCCCGCCGCCGCGCCGCATATAACAAAGAACCGGACGAATGATTTCATTTTTCTTGCGGCATCACGCTTCAACGGCCTGGGCAGGGCCTTCAAGCGCCAGACGGTATGCGTCAAAATGCTCCGTTACCACGCCCGCGCCGCGCACAACGGATGTCATCGGCTCTTCCATAATCTGCACTTTCACGCCGACTTCGCGTTCTATAAGCCCGCCCAAGCCAAACAGCAAACTGCCGCCGCCGCACAGGTAACAACCGTCTTTGTATATGTCACCGACGAGTTCCGCCGGCGTCGCTTCAACGAGCGTCTTCATCGTTTCAATGATTTTTTTGAGGGACGGCATAATCCATTCCCGCACCGAAGAATCCTTAACCCGCTCCTCCCGCGGCAAACCGCTCACGGCATCCCTGCCGCGTATTGCCACTTCCAAATGCGTGTTGCCCTTGGGGCGCGCCGACCCGACGCTTAATTTGATTTTTTCCGCCGTCGGCTCGCCGATTTCAAGATGAAGCGCGTCGCGCACGTTTCTCATAATGTCCGCATTGAACCGATTGCCAGCAATCTTAATCCGCCGTGAGATAACGATGCCTCCCATGGAGATGACCGCCATGTCGGTTGAGCCGGCGCCGATATCCAAGATAAGCCGCGCCGACGGCTCGTACACTTCCAGGCGGTTTGAGAATGCGGCTGCAAGCGGCTGCTGCAGGAGATGCACGTGGTTTGCGCCGATTTCTTTGAAAAGGTCAACGGCTGACTTGCGCTCAACCTCCGTCAAGTTTGTCGGGACGGTGACGATGGCTTCTGTAAGAAATGACCAGGGTACGCCGTTGTGCTCCATGAACATGCGAATCATTTCTTTCGCCATGTCAAAATCCGCAGTCACGCCGTTTTCTATCGGGTGCATGGCGGTGATGTGCGAAGGAGTGCGGGCGAGCATCTCCTTTGCGCGGGTTCCCACGGCAACGATGCGGTTCGTGCGGTTGTTGAACGAAACGATGGAGGGCTGGTTTACGATAACTCCCTTCCCCTTCACGTATATTCTTGTGTTGTCGGTTCCCAGGTCTATGCCGAGATATTTGCGATACAGCATGTGTTTATGCGAAACGTTTCTTCAGCTCACTCACGCTCATAAGCATCGTCTTTTCTTCATCGCGCCGTTTCAGTTCAATCTTCTTTTCCCGCACCGTCTTCTCGCTCACGACTGCCCGCCATGGTATACCCTTCAGGTCCGCATCGGCAAACTTCTCGCCCGCCGACGCCGTGCGGTCGTCGTAAAGCACGTCCACTCCCGCTTTGCACAATTCGTCATATGCCTTGTCCGCAAAGCTCGCGACGGCGCGCGTTTCACCCAAGGCAAGGAGGTGCGCCTGAAACGGCGCGACCGACTCCGGCCACACGATGCCCTTCCCGTCCGAGCGCGTTTCTACGATAGTTCCCATGAGCCGCGAAAGGCCTATGCCGTAACAGCCCATGAGAACTTCTTGTTCTTTACCCGTCTCATCCTTGACCCGAAAATCAAACGCGGAAGAATATTTCGCCTTGAGCTTGAAGATGTTCCCGACTTCTATTGCTTTGCGTTCCGTGAGTTTCTTTGAGCCGCAAACGGGGCACTGTGCCGCGCCCTCTACAATCTCGCGGTTCACCGCCACGGAGCACTTTGGGCACAGGAAAATGATGTCTTCGCCAGCGTCCGTCACCGTCTGGAACTCGTGCGAATACTGCGAAAACGTCCCCCCGGAGGCGAAAGTAAGATAGGTGTTATTTCCTATCCCCGCTTTCTCAAAAATGCGCGTATATGCCTCTTTAACCCGTTCATAGTATGCGTCCAGGTCCGCCTCGGTGAGATGGAACGAGTAGAGGTCTTTCATGAGAAACTCCCGCGAGCGCAGGAGCCCGGACTTTGCCCGCAGTTCGTCGCGAAACTTGTTTTGTATCTGATACACCGCGAACGGAAAATCTTTGTACGAGAGATTTTGGTGCTGGACCAAAGGCACAACGACTTCTTCGTGCGTCGGCCCCAGTGCGTAGTCGCTCTTGCCGTAATGGCTTGTGAAGCGAAAGAGCGCATCATATGTTTCCCACCGTCCCGTTTTTAGCCAGTTCTCTTTTGGCTGAAGCGCCGGCATGATAATTTCCTGCCCTCCCAGCGCATTCATCTCGCTCCGGATGAGACGCGCGATGCGCTCCATAACCCGAAGCCCGAGAGGCAAAAACGAGTACACGCCGGCCATGAGCTTTTCCACAAACCCTGCGCGTATGAGAAGGGCGGCGTTCACTGCCGCTTCGTCCTTCGGAGCCTCGCGCCGCGCGCGGGTAAAAAGTTTTGTCTCGCGCATGCCAAAAGTGTCTACACTCACACGTTGAGTGTAACGAAATGAAGTGAGTTTAGCAACACTTTTGAGCACTCTGAGCCTGCCGAAGAGTTACCCTTCGCTACGCTCAGGGTGACGATTTTCTAGCCCCGCCAAGCGGGGAGAAAAGCGTCAAAATACAAATTTGCCGAGGTCTTTCACGGTCACGATGACCATGAGCGCGATGAGAAGGGCAAAGCCCACGGCGTTTGACCATGTGTGAACGCGCGCGGAGAGCGGCTTCCCTCTTAGCTTTTCAAACAGCACAAAGAGCAGGCGTCCCCCGTCAAGCGCCGGAAACGGGATAAGATTCAAAACCGCAAGGTTCACCGATATAACGGCGGTGAGCTCAAGAAGGTACGCCGCGCCCAAGGCGCCCGCCGCCTTCGCCACCACAAACACGCCGACTGGTCCCGATACCGCATCAAGCACACCGGGCTCCGAAAACGCGCGGGATATGAGCGTTGCGAATCCAACGGCGACTGCCGCAAATCCTCCGATGGCGGCCTGTGCGCCGTGCCATAAGCTTGCAAAGAACGGCTCGCGTGAAACGCCCATATCAACGAGTTCAAGACCAAGACGCCCCTCGCCTGCAGGCGGATTTTCACGCGGCGCGAGGGTGAGCCGTTCCTCGGCGCCGTTCCGTTTCACCAAAAGCTCCAATGAATCCTCCGCACCGCCCGTGAACGTAATGAAACGCTCTGCGGTAACGGGTGCGTCAAGCGTGCGCCCGGCGCTCTCTGCGCCGAAAATAACGTCTCCCATGCGCACGCCCGCCGCTTCGGCGGGCGACCCAGAGAGAACGCTCGCGATGACAAGGTTCTGCGACATCCCGACCATAAAGACCACGGAGAAAAGCACCCACGCAAGCACGACGTTCATAAAAACACCGGCAACCAAGATCACCGCTCGCTTCCATGCGGGGCTTGTGACAAACGCTCCGTCAAATTCTCCGTCAAGCTTTACGAATCCGCCGAAAGGAAGCGCGTTTATGCTGTATCGCGTTCCGCCCCGCGTAAAGCTCGCAATGCGCGGCGGAATCCCGATGCCGAATTCCTGGACCTTCACGCCCAGCATTTTCGCGGCAAAAAAATGTCCTGCCTCGTGGACAATGATAAGAACGGAGAGCGCGACGATAACGGCAAGCGCGGTTACCATATCTATTCGGCGCTTCCCTTTATGCGGTCAATAAAGTTCCGAAGCGCACCGCCCTCTTTGAATAGGTCGGTGAGAGAAGGAGTTTCTTCCTCTCCTCCCTCCGGGGTGACAATTTCCGCCGCGTCTTTCCCCGTTACAATGAAGTACGCCAGGGCGGCGATGCCGATGATAACGGCAATGCGTATGATGAATTTCAAAATCATGGTTATTCTTCTATTTCCGCTTTCTTTTTCTTAAAGAGTCCTTCAATTTCTCCGTTCAGGCGGTCGGTTACTTTCTGCGTCTCGTTTTCCATGCGGAACTTTTCGTCTTTGGATATCATGCCTCCTTTTTCTTTTTCGCTTATGGATTTTCTGAATTCGTCGCGCGCCGCTCGGATGCGCACGCGGCACTCTTCCATTTTCTTGCCGGCAAGTTTCAACAGTTCTTCGCGCCGCTCGCTGGAGAGTTCCGGCAAAAACATCCGGAGCACATTCCCCTGCACGTTCGGCATAAGCCCCAGGCCGGACGTTTCAATCGCCTTCGCCGCCGGTGCAATGGCTCCCTCGTCCCACACCTGCACCGATATTTCGCGCGGCGGCTTCACCTGTATGACGGCGAGATGCTTCAGAGGAGTCCGTGCACCGTAGTAATCAACGGCAATGTCTTCAATAAGCCCTGCATGCGCCCGGTTCGCCCGCATGCCATAAAACTCTGCCGCGAGCGCTTTCACGAGGCGTTCCCCTTTCTCTCTATATTCGCCGATGGTATCACCCGCTTCCATATCTCTTTCTATTCTCTTTCCACCCCATTATACATGATTCCCTTCTCCTGCAAACGCTCGTTCAGATTATAGCGCGAAAGTTCAGCGTGTTTTTTCAAGAGCCACGCGATGCGGGTGCTTTGAGCGCGCTTGTTCTCTAGGAAGCGTTTTATGATGTCCGCTTCAACGCGCTCCGCGAGCGGCGTTTCTTCCGTCGTTTCCGGAACTTCCGGGGACGGGTTCGCGGGGAAATATACCCGCGCAAGGCGTGACGAAAGGGGCGGGAGAAGCGCATTCCCGTCAGGGGCAATGAAGATAAAACACGCTTTTGGCGGCGCATCTTCCGTAAGCTTCAGCGCGCTTGCCTGGGCTTCACTTGTCATAAGCTCCGCCCGCTCCACCACAATGAGGCGCCTCGGCGAGCGCAGGGGGCGGCCGTATGCCGTGTCCCGCAGGGCGCGCACTTCGTCAATGCCAATCACGCCCTCGCGCGGCTCCAGGAAATATGCGTCCGTCAAAGCCGGCGCTTCGCCCGATTCTTTGGGAAACGCTCCATATTCAAGAAATATGGCGAGCTCCCGCGCAAACGTGCGCTTCCCGCCGCCCAACGCGCCGAAAAAGAGGTATGCGTGGCTCAAGAGGTCTTCTTGAACCAACCGTTTGAAAAGCTCCTGTTTTTCCTCAAGCACCGCGTGTTTCACCCCCTTATCCTACCCCTTATCCCTCTTTATCGGAAATAAAAAAGACCCCGCAGAAAAACTCTGCGGGGCTGTTGTTTGCCCGGGAACGATTTACTTGCAGTCCCCGGTCACAAGTTCCACTTCACGCCGCCGGAGAGCCGCCATGGTCCCGACTGCCCCCGTCAAGCATTCCGTAGACGACTGCTGCCCGTCCGGTTTTTCTCCCCTCAAGGAGAATGCCGAGTTGTCCGCGCATGTAAGCGTAGGGACCGTCTACCACCTGCACGCTGAACGAGAAGACCGGTGCCAGCTTGAGCCAGGTCTTCGGCAGTACGGAAGGGAACTCCATCCCAAGCGCGATGTTTGCTTCCGGCGCGGTGGAGGGACTGGCGATTGATCCGCCGAACTTGAGTATGAGCCACTTCTCGCTCCACGAGCTCATCCCCACAATGTAGACATCGCCGAAGAGAACTCTGCTGACTGGCTCTCGTTGAGCCGGGCTCAGCCAACCTATGCCCTCTTCCCGAAATCCGCCTCCGACAAAGAACCTGGTCTCGCCGAAATTGAGCGTCGCGTCAATCTTCGGCGAGTTTAAGAGGACTCTGCCTCCCATCTCGTACAGGAAGGCGCTTTCCTCCGCCACGCGCGCCGCCACGTCGCCGATGAGTGTGATGGATAAGAGGCTCTTCTTCTCCAGGTCTTCGCCTCTTATGATGGCATCCAGAATCACGTCATTCGGAACGAACATGGGCACCGAGCCGCCGATATTCACCTGAAGAAGCGGTAGCGCTTTCTTCAGGGAAAGAAGCGACAGGTCCGTTTCCAGAAAGCCAGCGTCTGAATGAAGCTCCAGAACCGACCCGGCGTCCGGCAGTACCAGCTCCGAGAACGGCATGTCCGGAAACACGTCTATCTGGGCGCCTGCGGCAAGCGGAACAAGAACGAGGACAAGAACAAGAAGCACCCGAACGTTTCTGCACAGCATCCTTTGCCTCCATCTAAACCAGATTTGTGGATTCAAAACAACTGGCTATATTCTAGTATAAAGAATGTGTTTTGTCAACTACATCCCGAAAACAAAAGCCGGGTGCCGCAATGCGGCCCCGGCGGTTTCACGTGATGCGAAAGAACGATGTGCGCCTCCTTTCAACCCTGCGCTTCTGCAACCGCTTTTTCCCGCTCCCCGATGATCTCGTTGGCAATATGCTCGTCCGAGTCCTCGGCCGGCGGCTCAGAGAAGAAATCGTCAAGGTCCTCGTCGTCATTCTCTGCACGTGCACCTCTCCTTTCCTTTCTGGAAAAATCCACTATCGTCTTGAACTTCTCTGTCGGGAGTGCCGAAAGCTCCTCTTTTCGAGCCCGGCAACGCCTGACCTTTTCCACCTCCCTTGGGAAACGGCGAAAGACTGCAGTGACGCGTTCTCTTACGTCCCATTCGTGCTTCAAGAGACATGCCACCTCCTCATTTGTCAGTTCTTTCGGTTCCTTGAGAAGCAGGAGCCACAGCTCCTTGAATCCGTTCTGCTCGGTCTCCGCGGCAACCTCTTCCCCTGCCATATAACCTCCCTTCGATGGACTTGCTCTGCAGGTCCTACTTCTTGTTCTTGGTATTGGCACGGGACACGTCTCCGAGCCGCGGTTTGCGTCTTTCCGGTTCATTGCTGACAGTGTATCGACCGCTGGTCTTTTTGCGGTCGTACTTCCAGACGGCAAGCCAAAATGGATGGAGTGCGCTCTCTATAAACTTTTTCGCCACTTCTGCGATGAGAAGGTTCATCTCTTCTTCGCTCCCATCGGACTCTTCCGAGATGACCCGAAAAGCCGCTCTCGACGCTTTCTCTGCGGTCCTCTGCCTTCTGGCGTCCCGTTCTGCCCGCATGTCCGCGAGGTCTTTCTTTGCCATACCTGCCTCCATTCCCGAGTTTTATGAAC
>MFKH01000016.1:48627-50215 GCA_001779505.1 Candidatus Jorgensenbacteria bacterium GWA1_54_12
GCCATACCTGCCTCCATTCCCGAGTTTTATGAACCATGCCCAGTATATTCCCTCTGCTTCCCATGAGTCAAAGAACGCCGATATTCATTCTTATATTCTTGAGAATATGAGAATAAAATATGCCGTATGGCAGAGGTAGAATCGGGAAACATATTGACTTTCCTCGGGGAAGGAAATAAAACCCGGTGAGGGGCGGGCTTCTCTTGACCTTCTGTGTCAGAGAGACCTACAATGCGCCTAGTTCACGCCTAGGAGGTTTTATATGGTTTACCACGTTACGGGGGTCAGTCTGACGGGTGCACAGGAGCTCATGAAAAAGGCTCTGCCTATTCTCAAGGAGCATGGCGCGCCTACGGACATCAACACATGTGCGTTCGGTGGGGCGATCGTCGTGGGTCCGGACGGCGATTTCCTAAGCGGCGCCAGCCATATCACGTTCGGTTTTCCTGCCTTCGACAACCTGCGCAAGGGGCACTTGCAGCAGCTCGCGGATGAGCTTGCGCAGGCGCTCGGCGTCCCCTGCTACACCTTATGCGCCGATGTTTTCGCCGGCTTCCCGCACGAAGAAGTTCCCCCGTAAGCAAAAAGGCGCGCCCCCTTGGGCACGCCTTCTTCTTTAGAGACAGGAATCGCTCATCCCTTCTTTGGAGCTGCCCGACCTCCCCTTCTGAACTCCTCGTCAGTTTTCATATCGTGTCTCAAGGCTGCTCGCGAGAAGGGATTGAGCGCCTGCTCCACGAATTTAGCTGCTACCCGCGCGGTGAGCAGATTCGTCTCTGCATTGCTTCCGTCACTCCCTTCTAGGATGATGTGGTCAGCCGCCGTGAACGCCTCCTCGACGATTTTCTGCCTTCTGGCGTCCCGTTCTGCCCGCATGTCCGCGAGGTCTTTCTTTGCCATACCTGCCTCCATTCCCGAGTTTTATGAACCATGCCCAGTATATTCCCTCTGCTTCCCATGAGTCAAAAAAAGCCGGGTCATAAGGTGACCCGGCATTCACGTGAGAGCGGTGTGCGCTCTGCATCAGGGGCTCTGCACTGCGGCGGGCGCGTCCAGAGCGTTCCTCGCCTTGAGAAGCTCGTAGATGATGTGCTCGTCCGAATCGAGGGGCGGCGACGCGTAAAATGAATCATCGAGCTCGTCGTTCACGTCAGCCGCAAGGGTTCTTGACCTCTCCCGAGCAATGCTTTCCCTCATGGCCTGAAGTTTCTCGGTTGAGAGCGCCGAAAGTTCCTTCATGCGGGCGCGGTAGCGTTTGACCGCATTCACTCCATGCGGAAAGTTGCACCACGCACGATAGGCACAATCTTTCAGCATGTCCTCGTTCTCGAGGAGACGTGCAATCTCTTTGTCGGTCAGATTCTCCGGCCCGA
Source organism: Candidatus Jorgensenbacteria bacterium GWA1_54_12 (assembly GCA_001779505.1). GTDB lineage: Bacteria > Patescibacteriota > Minisyncoccia > UBA6257 > GWB1-50-10 > GWA1-54-12. Next base: position 50,001 of record MFKH01000016.1, read on the forward strand.
CAAGGAGCATTGGCCACAACTCCCTCAGCTCCCCTGTAATCTCCATGACAATTTCCCTCCTGTCCGTTCTGCTCTGGAAACCAGCAACGCCGGTTATATGCTCCCTGCAGAATGACGGGGAATAGCTTCCTCGTCAAGCGCCGATATTCATTCTTATATTCTTGAGAATATGAGAATTAAATACATCCTTGTTTTTAGTCGATCACTTCTTTGAT
>MFKH01000017.1 GCA_001779505.1 Candidatus Jorgensenbacteria bacterium GWA1_54_12
TGCAAACTATGCCCTGAAGCCAGGGTACAGCGGCGTTGCGGTGTATGCAAAAGAGAAACCGGAGAAGATAGAAAAGACGCTGGGGCATGCGCGACTTGATGCCGAAGGGAGAATATTGCACCTTGAGTACCCAGGATTCATCCTCATCGTTTTATACATACCTCACGGCGGCAGAGAAAAGGAAAATCTCGGTTACAAGCTTGAGATTTACGAGAGATTATTTGAGTATCTGAAACCGCTCCAAGACAAAAATGTCATTCTCGCGGGCGACTTCAACATCGCACATAGGGAGGTTGACCTCGCGCGCCCAGATAACAACAAGAACAATATTATGTTCACGCCGGAAGAACGCGCGCAGATAGACAAGCTTCTCGCACTGGGGTTCACGGACACGTTCAGAACGCTTCACCCGGAGGGTGGCAACTACTCATGGTGGCCGTATAGGGTGGATGCGCGTGAACGGAATCTCGGCTGGCGGATTGATTATATGTTCACCTCAAAAACGCTGACCCCTCAACTCAAGAAGGCGTTTATTTTGAGCGATGTGCGCGGGTCGGACCACTGCCCCGTGGGTGTTGAATTAACCGATTTCGGAGATTGATAGATTCTCCCAAGACACCGCATCAGCCCAATTCCCGAGAGGTGTTTTACAAAGCGCTTCTTTCTCATACTCATTCCCCGAAAAGGCGTCAACGGCTTCTTTGAGAATCTTTACCTTGTATCCACGAAAACAGAACTCCTGCGCCGTGCAAAGAACACAGCAGTCAAGCGTCAGCCCGATGAGCAGGACTTCTGTATCACTTTGCTTGCCGATTTCCCGCTCAATCCATTCGCTAAACCTTTTCGGGTCTTGATACGGCAAGCCGGGCTTTTTGGTTGGGTCGCCAATATTATCCCTCACCCAAATTGGTGAATTCATGCACTTTATCCAAATGTCCTTGTCTTTCACGGAATCAGGGATCTCCGACTCGTAGCCCCACTCACCCGGTCGGCAGAGATCAACTGGGTCGCTGGGTCTCGGCTGGCGATAATCGGATACAATCTCGGCTATCTTCAGATTGTGTTTTTCAAGAAATGGCACGAGGGTATTCTTTATGAAACCAACAGCCGGGCGCGGTCTGTAGCAGCGCCCGCCTTCGGCGGTGAAATCTTTCTGAAAATCAACTGAAACGATTTTGGTTTTCATAATCCACTATTTGTACAACGCGCCGTGAGTTCCAATTTCAAGAAAAATAACTGCTTTATTCCCTGCGTGGAGGTAAATTGCTCTCCAATCTCCCGTAATGTTAATGCTCCACTCGTCCGCTCTGTCCCCTGTCAACGGGTGGTTATTGAGTATGGGGTCAAATGGATCCTTCGCGAAAATCCGCAGGCGTTCATTGAATTGCCTGCGAATTTTGGCCGGAATTTTTCCACATTGTTTTCTGAAATTCCGGTGAAAAATAACGTTCATTTGGCATTGAGATACTTAATTGCCTCTTCAACATTGGAGAATGCCGGCGACAGATTTCTCCCCTTCTTTACATCTTCGGCGATCTTGTCCAGACGCTTCCGCACCGTTTTTTTCAATGTGCCCTCAACAAAGAAATGTACCTCCTTTGTACGGATAAATTGTTTCAGGTATGCGTTGACAACGGTAGAAAGCGGCATACCAAGCTCCTTGGCAACCTTTTGCGCCTTTTCTTTCGTTTCCCTGTCCGCCTTGATGTTGATGACCACTTTTGCCATATACCCAAAGTATATACAACGGATTACCGCTGTCAACGAGGGCAATATCAGCCCGTGTTTTTACTTACTTATGTTTGCGCTCAAGCTTGTATATTTGCGTATCATAACATCGTGCTGATGCACGGGCGCGGAGAGAACGCATCCCTGCTTCTCAAGCTCACGCTCGAGGGCTTTCATGTCGGCAACTTTAAGTTTTATCTCAATCTCGCGCATTTTATTGGGGAAATACGGCCAGCCACCATGACTGACCCCGTTCTCCCCTTCTCTAACTACGCCTGCAGATGATTGATTAAGTCCAACCGTTTAATGTTCACTTTTTCATCGCGGGTTAACATAAAAATGATTGCTTCAACCGACTCCTTCGGATCAAACATCCAAGGTTCGTGGTCTAAGTATTTATCTCCTGCTTTCTCGAATATTTTTGTCTCCATTCCCCCGGGATAGAATCCCATTACCCGCAGATTTTTATTATCAAACTCCTTCACCATCGCCTCGGTGAATCCCTGCATTCCAAACTTCACAGCGGAATAAATCGTGTGATAAAAACCCGACGGTATTTCCACCCCTGCGATACTCACGATGTTCAGTATCTGGCCGAATCCAGCCTTTTGGAGCTTGGGCAGCAACGTTCTGGTTACCAGTAAATGCGAAGCCAAGTTGACATTGACGAGCTCCAGTATCTTCTCGGGCGGAGCATCCACAGTATTCCCTTCAAGCCATACACCCGCGTTGTTCACGAGGATATCCAAATCACCCATTCCGGAAAACGCGCCGACTACACCATCGGGAACGTTGAAATCACACACCACTCCCGCCGAAGCGCCAGTTTCTTTTACCGAATTTTCTACTTTTTCCTTATTTCTACCGTGGATGATGACCTGCGTTCCCTTGCGGACAAGGGTAGCGGCGAGCAGTTTGCCCAAACCATCCGTAGAACCGGTGATTAATGCTTTTTTGTCTTTCAAATCCATACGCGCAATTTTAGTTCAGGACGTAAGTGGAAGCAATCACATTCCTCTCTATCGTTTCCAATACGCCTTAAACTGCTCTATCTCTGACACGAGGGTCTCTGCGGTTTGGCCAATGTAACGAATGGCACGGTCGTCAACATAAAGCCACGCAACCGGTTTTCCCGGATTCTCCCCTCGCATTTCCGGATTATCGTTGATGAAATCAGCGGGGATGGAAAAGCGCTCGCAGTATTTCTTTAAGAATTCGGTCCCGCGCGTGGAAAAAATCAGGATTCTGAACCCTTTTTCCTTGAGAAGATTCATCGCCTTAATCGTTTCCGCTATCGGCTCCTGGACGTCGTCGTGAGAAACGAAACCGTTGTATTGAGCAACAACCCCGTCAAAATCAAAGGCGATGATTTTTCCTTTCTTCGGTTCTTCTTGCATGCCTCTATACTATCCCCTCCCCTGGAAAAAATAAAACCATTCTCAACAAGGCGTGTTTGGACTTCATCAAGTTTCGAAATGATTAGCTTGCGAACTATAAGTGGTATAATAAAACACATGAAGAAAATTCTTTGGTTAGTGGGGTTGGTCGCTCTCGTCGCCGTCATTGTCGGAGGCGCGGTGTTCGTGTATTCAAAGCGTTCTCTGACGGCCGGCGCTCCCACCGTGCAGGGAAATCCGCCGGTCATCATTGGTTTCGCATTGGGGGCATTGCGCGAAGACCGGTGGCTTACCGACGAAAACCTTTTCACAGAGCGTGCCGAAGAGCTCGGCGCCATCGTCATTAAGGAAAACTCAAATTACGACGTGCCGACGCAGATGTCGCAGATAGAGAATCTCGTAAGCCAGGGAGCGAAAGTCATCGTCATTGTGGCAGCTGATTCCAAAGCGATTGCGCCCGCCGTTGAATCGGCCCGCAGTGCTGGCGTGAAGGTGATTGCCTATGACCGCCTTATCAGAGACACTGACATTGACGCATACGTTTCCTTTGACAATGTGAAAGTGGGTGAACTGGAGGCGGAGGGGGTGCTTGCCGTCGTTCAGAAAGGCAAGTTCGCATATATCGGCGGTGCGCCCACAGACAACAACGCATTCCTGGTCAAACAGGGCTCTATGTCCGTTCTTAGTCCGAAAATTGAGAGCGGCGACATACAGCTTGTGCTTGATGAGTTCACTCCGGACTGGGACCCGGCCGAAGCATACAACACCATGAGGGCATATCTCGCCACGGGCGGGACCGTTGATGCAGTAATCGCCGCAAATGACGGGACGGCATTCGGCGTCATTCAGGCGCTCGCAGAGAAGGGGCTTGCGGGGAGGGTGCCTGTGTCGGGACAGGACGCAGAACTCTCGGCGCTCCAGCGGCTCGTGCAAGGCACACAAACAATAACGGTTTACAAACCAATCAAAGCTATCGCAAATGAAGCTGCTAATCTCGCCGTGGCGATGGCAAGAGGGGTTGTCCCGGAAACAAAAGTTACCACCCATAACGGTAAGATGGATGTTCCTTCCTATTTTCTTGTTCCCGTCGCCGTTACCAAGGAAAACATAGCGAATACGGTTATTGAGGACGGTTTCCATACCTATGCCGAGATATATCAAGTACCCTCAACTCCGGAGACGCCACGGTAGCGCCCCGGACAATTCATGCGGAGCATACGGACCCGCCTTTTAGTTTCATTTTCGGCGATTATTGTGGTTCTCCTCGCCTTGAGCGTAGTTTTTGTATTTATGCACCTTACTCTCATCAAGTGGTACAAGGATATTACTACCAACATGATTGACGAGTATCGCCTTACGGAAGTGAGTACCGAGTTGACCAACTCATTCATAACACTTGCCAAGGCCATTAATGACGAATCCCTTCAGGACCGGTATGACGGTTTGCGCGCCGAAATCCAAATGCTCTTCTCAAAACTTGATTCGTCTATTGTGAACAAATCAAGTCAAGTAGCTTATCTCGGCCTCAAAAACACAGTGAACAGACTGGCTAGAGAGGTGGATGCGGGCATAAATGCTGTGCGGGAAGGAAATATTTCCATTGTCGGCTCAACATACGACACGGCACTCCGCCAAAGCTATTTCGTGGCGCAAAATACGGGGGTTCTCATCCTTAACGAACTTCGTTACGCCGAGCAGGTCCAGGCAAATGTCGCTCAAAGTGAGTTTTGGAGCAGGGTGCTGGGTATTGTTCTTTTTGTTTTGACCGCTATCGCCGCCGCGGTATATTCAATCCTCTCTTCCCGCCGCATCGTGACGCCTCTCGGCAAACTGACGAAAGTGGCTCAAGGCATTACCGGCGGGAACTTCAACCTTTCAGTGGGGAGAGAATTACTTGATGAAAGGGATGAGACGGGCATTCTCGCGCGGTCGTTTAATGTAATGATTCGCTATCTTCAATCAACCATTCAGGAACTGGATGCCGAAAAAAGAGGGGTTGAGAAAAAAATCGTGGGGCGCACGCACGAGCTTCAGGAAGAACAGGCGCGGTTTCTCGCCTCCATCTACAGTTTGCCTTTGGGATTTATCTTGGCCAACACGGAACACGTTCTCCTTCTGAAGAATGATTCGGCGAATGCGGCCTTGGGATTGCCGCCCGGGAATTTTTCAATACGTACGGCGATGCAGGCGCTCGGGGACGCGATTGACATGCAGGGGAAAATTGAAGAATGCATGACGAAAAAAGAGACGATTGTGAGCGATGTTGAGCATAGAAACAAATTCCTCAAACTTTTCTTTGCACCCATTGCCCTGTCGCCCGGCTCCGACGACATGATTGGTTATGTCATTCTTCTTGAGGATGTCACGGAAGCGAGATTGCTTGAACGGACGCGGGATGAATTCTTCGCCATCGCTTCACACGAGCTCCGAACGCCTTTAACCGCGATTCAGGGGAACACAGAGCTCATACAGGATTTCTTCGCGGAGAAGGTGAAAAACAAGGAGGTGTTGAGTATGATTTCCGACATTAGAAACGCGAGCGCGCGCCTTATCACCCTCGTGAACGATTTTCTGGACGTATCGCGCATAGAACAGCACAAAATAAAGTTCAAAAACGAACCCATTTCCGTCGCCGCTATCGCAAAAGAAGTTGTGAAAACGTTCACGACCGCGGCGAAGGAGAAAGGGCTTTCAATGCACATCAAAACTACCCGCCTCCTCCCGGACGCTTTCGGTGATGCCGACCATGTGCGGCAGGTGCTTATCAATCTCGTCGGAAACTCGGTGAACTACACCAAAAAAGGTTCAATCACCATCACGCTCGCTTCGGAGGGAAAATTCCTGAAAACTTCGGTCACTGATACCGGAATCGGCATTTCCGATGAAAGCAAGAAACTGCTTTTCCGAAAGTTCCAGCAGGCGGGAAGAAACATCTACACGCGGGACGTCACGCGGGGAACGGGCTTGGGATTGTACATTTCAAAACTTTTGATTGAAGACATGAAAGGAACGATATGGCTTGAGAAAAGCGAGGAAGAAAAAGGGAGTACGTTTGTTTTCACGCTCCCCTTGGCCAGTGTGATATAATTTGGAACAGATGGAGGAAATTTTTCTCATTGAAGATGACCCTCTCATGACGCGGATGTATGAGCGGGTTTTGCGACTGAACGGTTTTTCTTTTACCATCGCGCAGAACGGCAAAGAGGCGCTTCGGGTGTTGCGAGAAGCAGAACCGCTCCCCCGCCTTGTTCTTCTTGACATCATGATGCCAGAAAAGAACGGTTTGGATGTTTTGCGGGATATGAAGCAGGACCTGCGCCTTAAAGACATTCCCGTTATCGTCCTCACCAATTTGTCCGCCGGCGAGGAAGCGGGATTGAAAGCACTCTCGCTCGGCGCGGCACTGTATCTTATAAAAAGCCAGTACACGCCAAAAGAAGTGGTCGAGAAAATTAGGAGCATTCTCAATACTCAAAATGATACTCAGTAACAAAACCATTCTCCTTGTTGAGGACGACACCGTCTTGGCGAGAATGTACAGAAGAGGCATAGAGATTTCGGGAGGGAACGTGATAGTTGCGGAAGACGGAGAGCAGGCGCTCAGCACGCTCAAAACGGAAAAGGTAGACGCCGTGTTGCTTGACCTTATGATGCCGAAAGTGAACGGCTATGAGGTGTTTAAGAGGATGAAGGATGATGAGAAGATGAAGAGTATTCCGGTTATCGTGCTCACGAATCTTGACGAGCATCCCGAATACATTGAGCGCGTGACCGGAACCACTGCGGAGGAATACCTGGTGAAATCAAACGTTTCGGTGGACGAAGTCATCAAAAAAATCGCCCAGCACGTTGGGTGAAAAGGGAAGAAAATCACGGGAACAGGAATCATCAACGTGGAAGTGCCGACTATCTTTTCCTGACATCTGCCCAGAGAGAGATTATCCCCAAGGCCAGAAAGAGTTCCGCCTCAAGCCAATTTTGTTTTTGAAAAGCTTCAATTAAGGCAATTCCAAAAAAGATTATAAATACCGCGATGTTCGTGAATTTTGGAGCGCTCATGGGTTTTTTGTAAACCATAACTATCCCGTTTCTAGCTGTTTCTATTTCGTCAGAACTGAGACAAACATACCACCCTCACACAGTGGGGGTCAATTTCTCTAGCTTTAGTTTTCGTAATATATTCAATGCGGTTTCTGCCCCGTTGATTGCTCGGTGGGGGTCGGGTTCGGGCTCGATGCCAAAGAATTCACAAACTGCCTTTAAGTTAAAATGTTCAAGACCGTCGCCGCCCATTGCCCACGCTAACGTTAAAATATCTAGACGATGATAGTCCATTAAATTAGGAGCTCCTGTCACACGAAAAGCATTCTTAATAAATGACCAGTCAAAACTGACATTAAAAGAGGTGAAAATCGCATTTGTGGTTTTTTCCGAAAACATCGGCATGACTTCAGAAAGCTCCTTTGCGTCTCGCCAGTCATGGTCGTTGTAACCATTCCTGCTAAGAGCTGCCGGGACCGCGTTTTCAATATGATACGGTTTTATGAGCCAGTTTCCCGAATCAATCACTTCAAAGTCTTTCTGCTGAACAACCAAAAGCCCGATTTCCAAAATCTCGTGTTTTAACTCGTCGTCCCCAGACGTTTCAATGTCTACTACTGCAAGTGGTCGTTCTCTGAAATCCATTTGGTCACGTGGCTAACAAACTTTGAATCCGTACCTCTATTTCTGTTTCGCTTCAATGCCGTTCAGGTCGAATATCGCCGCTTTCATATCAGACAGTATAATGGTTTTTGGAGGTGAAAGAAGGAATGGGGGTCAAAATGTCCCCTTCCCTTGAGACGGGGTTGTGCCGTTTATTCGATGAACGTCAACGCCGTTCCCCGCTTATCCAGACGACCGGTGCGGCCGATGCGATGGATGTAGTCATCATACGTCGCCGGCGGGTCGTAGTTGATGACGTGGCTCACGCTGTCTATATCAAGTCCGCGCGCCGCGACATCAGTCGCGACCAGAACCTGAATACGACTTTCTTTGAACATGCCGAGCGCCCGCTTGCGCTGGGAATTATTTTTGTTTCCGTGTATGGAATCTGCCCTGAATCCCATGCAAATGAGCGCGCGCGAAATCTTCTCGACGCCGTATTTGGTCCGCCCAAAGACGAGTACCTTGTCGAACCCATCTTTCTTCAGCAGTTCGTCGAGCACATCCAGCTTCGTTCTGCCCAGACCGATTTTCACAATGTCCTGTTCCACATTTTTTGACGTATCGCGCGTCTTCACCGAAATTCTGATAGGGTCTTTTGTAAATTCTCTGATAAGCCCTTCTATCTCGTGTGAGATGGTCGCTGAGAAGAAAAGGGTGTGCCGGTTCTTCGGCATCTCGCCCAGTATCCGCCGCGTGTCGCCGATGAATCCCATGTCGAACATCCGGTCCGCTTCGTCGAGGACGACGGTATTGAACTTAGACAAATCAATCATCTTCCTCCCCATCAGGTCTTTCAGCCGTCCCGGCGTGCCGACAATCAAATTGTATGAACGGCGAAGCTCCGACATCTGTCGGTTAATATTCATACCTCCCACGCAACAAACGGAGAAAAGCTTCATCTCCCGCACGAACGATTTGAATTCGTCGTCTATCTGGAACGCAAGCTCGCGCGTTGGGGCGATGATGAGCACCCGCTCCCGCCGGTTGCGTAATATTTTGTCGATGAGCGGCAGGAGAAAGGCGGCTGTTTTGCCCGTACCGGTATCCGCGATACCAACGACATCGCGGCCGTCCATAATATACGGGATAACCTGGTCCTGTATCGGCGTGGGCACTTCATAGCCCTTTACTGCCACTGCTCCCACGAGCTGCTGGTCTATCTTAAAATCGCAGAACCCGTGTTTCACTACATATGCCGCCTCTTCCCCCACGGCGACCGCTTTGTTCACGAATCGCGCGGGGTTGAGCGCCTTCTCCGTCCGGCGCGGGTGCTTCCCCGGCCGTGAACTGAACGAACGCGACGATTTTCCCTGGCGTCTCGTGGAATATCCTCTTCTATACATTTATTTTTTCAGCCCGTTGCAATCGGAATCCTTCAAACAAAAAAGACCTGTCGGTCTCGTAAAGTTCTTGAGAAGTACTATGAGATTCAATCACTTCGGTACCTTGGTATGGAGTATATTACGAAACAGGCGTTTTGTCAATAGAGATTGAAACTATTTAAGGAATCTGCCCGACCCCGTCTCGGTCGGGAACTATTTTTCAGGACCGGTATTTTTCTTCCTTTATCTTATTCAAGATATCTTTTACCTCCTTCAATCTTTCATCATCCAAGATTGAGATTGCGATAACGTTGGAATTCAATTTTTTCAGCGTAGCCAGCTTCTTTTTTATGGCCAATGGCGACGCAGAGTCGCTTTTGCTTAAAAACAGATACTCCGGCTTATCCAGGAGGGCTTTATTGTAATCGCCGAGTTCTTTTCTGATAACCTTATAATCTTCCGCCGGAGTGTCTGATTCAGCGGAGATGAGATGAAAAATGATTCCTACCCGTTCGATATGGCGCAGAAATTTTATACCCAGTCCTTTTCCCCCGGACGAGCCCTCAATAAGTCCCGGGATGTCCGCGATGACAAGTTCGTAATAAACCCCAAGATTCGGCTCAAGAGTCGTGAAAGGATAATCCGCGACCCGGCTTTTTGCGCTCGTAAGCTCGTTTAGCAGACTCGACTTGCCGGCGTTCGGCAGTCCGACAAGTCCGATATCCGCGATGAGTTTTAGCTCCAGCCGTAATTTGAATTCTTCGCCGGGTAGCCCCTGTTGGAACTGCATAGGCGTCGTATTCTTTGAAGAGCGAAAAAGAAAATTGCCCTTGCCACCATTACCCCCTTTCGCAAGAAGCACGTGTTCGCCAATTTTAACGATTTCCACATTGTTTCTATCGGTAAGGTTTTGGATAACGGTACCAACGGGAACATTTATGATGAGGTCTTCCCCATCGTGACCGTCCCTGAATTGTTCTTTGGCGTTCATGCCGTGTTGTGCCCGCAACACCTTTTTATGGCGGAATTGTTGAAGCGCACTTAAGTCAGAAACACCATAGGCGTAGATGCTCCCACCTTTTCCGCCGCTTCCGCCAGTAGGCCCAAGCGACATAAGATTTTTATTGAACGCCACGGCGCCTTTCCCGCCATTTCCCGCGAAGACACTAATAGTAACTTCGTCAATAAACATACAAATATTATGCCGACTCGTTCCCTGATTTAGAATCGCCAGACATTAGTTAGTCAGTGATTTCATTTCTCTAAAGTCCCGAAGTCGAGAGCCACACACGGCTCATCCCCCACTACCCACGCATCATGTTTTGGTCCTATTTCAAATGCATCTCCCGGGCCAACAGACATCTCTTTTCCATTTGTCCCTTTTATGACCATTTGACCTGAAATAATATAACCGATATGAGCCTCGGAATCTTTGCCTGTTTGTTTGCCTACATGCTCAGACCATTTCCATCCAGACAGATAGGTTCCCCGACCAATAAAGACTGATTCCAATATTACGGCGGTTCGTTCACTGCCATCCAGGAACGTCCACGACTTTTCATTACTGTTTAAATTTTTTATTGTAATTGCCATAGAAATTTACTTATTTTTAATGTAACTCCGCTTTACTCCGTTCTGTGGAGCGATGAACTTGTAGCTTCGCTCCGCTTCAGACAAGTTCTATCGGCTGCCGGGCCAGGACTCGAACCTGGAGTTTCCGCGTTCAGAGCGCGGCGTCTTTACCAATTTGACCACCCGGCAATACGGTTCCACTATATCAGTATTCGCGGAATTTTATCAACTTCTTACAAGCGAAAACCTCGTTCTTCCTTGAAAGTTGCATCTTGTACCAACTATAGTGCGGATGAAATCCTAATCTTTTAAGACGTTTTTCTACTGCATTGAGAAGTGATTTGTTTCTATTCGTGAATATAAATTTATAGGTACAGGTGGGAAGATGGATGTTGAACGACCCCTCTGCCTCGTAAAGTCCTCTGAGAAATCGTATGACGTACTCTCTTTTTCTGTCTATCCATGACGGCACGATGATTGATTTTTTGCCCCTGTTTCCTGTGGGTATACCGAGTCGTTTGCTTATGTACTTCTCGTAGATTCTTATGTGGATGCATTGAGATTTCTTGCTCTTATACAACGCTGGTCCTTTCCCAAATACACGCTTCACAAGTGAGCGGTATCTTCTGATAAATCCTTTATTCTCTGAATTTGAGGCTATGTCTAATCCTTCTGTTCTCTGGAATTCGTGGATGCTTCCATCGCCCCAGATGACACCTATCAATTCCGCAAGGTCACCGTTTTTGACCAGTGAAGTATAGGGCGGTTTATGTTTTCTGCGCCACTTAGCAAAATTATCTATCCCCTTTCTTTTGAACGTATCTGATATTTTTGCAACACTCGGATGAGTATCCTTTGTAAACCCCGCACACCATGGTGGAGGACGTTTCTTCAGGCTTTCTTTCCACTTCTTAAAGCGTGGGTCTGTTTTTGGAAGCAACTGTAGTAACATTCTCACCTTATTATACCATTAGGCGACAGCCATGGTATTTCACCACAATCTTTGTATGGTATAATGCGCGTATACCGAAAAAGGGCGACGGATTTGTAACATTAACTCATTACATATATGGCACGCACGGTTATAAAGCACGACGGCACGAAGGAGCCGTTTGACGCGGATAAGGTTAAGAAATCGGTTCAGATGGCGGCGGAAGATGCTGGCTTGGAGCCCGACCGCGTTCAGGATGCGGTGATGCGCGCATCACAGGCGGCGCTGGAACTCGCCGCAGGCGTCGAAGAGATTGCGACAAGCGAGTTGCGCGACAAGATTCTGGAAGTGCTTGATAATATAGAGCCCACGGCCGGCGACTCCTGGCGCCGATACGAGGAGACGAATAAGTAAGATAAGCGATAAAAAGAGGCGCCTCTCGGCGCCTCTTTTTTATACCTTTAAATACCGCCTGATGGCGATAATGCTTGACGTGATGCCTAAGACAACGCCGGCACTGAACTGGTAGAAGAAAAGGCGTAGGGCGCTCCCGGCAACGTATGCGCCGAGATTGAATGACGGGACAAACGTGGCAAGCTGGGGCGAGACGGCGTTTGCAATCGGCATGAAGATGGCGAAACCTACGATTGCGGCAATCGTGCCATAAATAATCCCCTCCACCATGTAGGGACCTCGAATAAACTGGTTTGATGCGCCGACAACGCGCATAATGCCGATTTGGTCTTTGTTTGAAAAAATCGCCAAGCTAATCGTGTTGAATGTCACCATGATGGCAAGGAATATAAGGAAGAGCGTGAAAATGAGAACGCCCGCATTCATGCCGTTCACCAGCTTCTCCAAGCGAGTAATGACAAGCTCGTTCTGTGCGTAAGATACTTCTTCAACAACGTCCACAAGCGCGGCGGAATTCAGATATGCGGCGATGGAACCGTACTCGCTCAAATCAGTCGCCTTGATGTTCAGGGATGCAAGGAGCGGGTTCGTTTCCAGCTCATTCAAAGTTTGCGTAATTACTTCGTCGTCTCCGTGGCGTTCCTTGAAGGCGGTGAGCGCTTCATCGCGGGAAACATATTCAATCTCTTTCACCTCTTCAAAATCCTCCATCGTCTTCTTCATGTTCAAAATGTTGTCCTCGCCGACGTTGCTCTTGAAGTAGACGCTGATATCCACCTTGTCTTTGATTTCCGCAACGGCACTCCCCGCAAACACGTTGAAGAGGATAATCCCTTGAAACACGATGAGCGCGAGAGTCATGACCCCAATCGTCGTCGCCGAAAGCCAGGCGTTCCGTTTAAAGCTCTGAAACCCGTATTTTATGATGCGCCAGAAAGTAATCATACGGTAAATTTGCCGTGTGCCTCGTCGCTTACCAAGAGTCCATTTTCAAGCGTGATGACGCGCTCGTCAAGAGAGTCAATGATTTCCTTGTCGTGGGTCGCGAGGAGCACGGTGCTTCCCAGTTCGTTAATTTTGTTCAAAAGCCTGATAACTTCCCACTTATTCAGAGGGTCAAGGTTGCCGGTCGGCTCGTCAGCGATAATCACATCGGGGCGGTTAATCATGGCGCGCGCAATCGCGACGCGCTGTTTCTCTCCCCCTGAAAGCTCCGCGGGAAACTTGTGCATTTTGTCTTTCAACCCCACAAGGTCCAAAACCTGCGGGACAATGTCATCAATCTCGTGCTGGGGATACCCTTCTGCCTCAAGTACAAATGCCACGTTCTCAAGCGCGGACTTCTTTTCCAGAAGGCGAAAGTCCTGGAATATGACGCCGATGTGGCGGCGAAACGCCGGCAGTTCGCGGTGCTTTAATTTATTCACTTCATACGACCCGAAAAAAATCTGCCCCTTGGTCGGTTTCTCTTCTCCAACCAGGAGCTTGATAATCGTTGACTTGCCGGCGCCCGAGCGGCCGACGATAGACACGAATTCATTCGGCTGTATCTTGAACGTTATCTTATCCAGCGCCACGGACTCGCGCCCGCTCTGCCGATATTCCTTACTGACGTTCTTGAACGTTATCATCTGTAATGATTATTGTAACCTAACTTTTACTTCTTCTCAAACAAAAGATCCAGGTTTCCGTCCAGAATTTCTTCAACTTTACTCATCTTTATTCCCAATCGGCGGTCGCGCACCTGCTTGTACGGATGAAGCACATATGAACGTATCTCGTGCCCCCACTCGGGCGTTACTTTCACCCGCAAGTGCGCAACGTCTTCTTCTTGCCTGCGTTCAAGTTCCTGCGAGAGTTTTGCTTTCAAAAGCTTCAGCGCAATCTCGCGGTTCCGCGCCTGCGAACGCTCCGCCTGTGAGCCGGCCGTAATGCCTGTCGGCACATGCACCACACGCACCGCCGTTTCAACTTTGTTGACGTTTTGCCCTCCGGGACCGGATGAGCGGAAGAATTCGTATTTCAAATCCTTCTCGGGAATGACGAGTGATGCCGCGCTCAGGTTTTCAAGCTCCGGGAGCACCTCAACCAGAGCGAATGAGGTGTGGCGGCTTTGCTTTGCATCAAACGGCGAAATGCGCACGAGGCGGTGAACGCCTGACTCGTCTTTCAAACGGTCATATGCGCCCTGCCCCCTCAATTCAATCGTGTTGCCGTCCACAACGGTTTCTTTCCAGCCCTTGCGGCCGGCGTAGGCGGCGTACATCTTAAGAAGCATGAGCGCCCAATCTTTGGCGTCATCTCCTCCTGCTCCCGCAAACGTGGAGACATATGCAATATTCGGATTATGCTGCATCTGAAACAAAGTTTATGGAAACCGCCTGCCACTGAGTCCCGACGCCCCGACTGCAACGTCGGGGGTCGGGACCCCGACTCCGCTACGCGGACGTCGGGGCTACTCCGGCGTTGAGGTCAAGGTGTTTCCTGAGCCACCTCCCGGGTTTGAACCGGGGACCTACGCTTTACGAAAGCGTCGCTCTGCCAACTGAGCTAAGGTGGCCTGTTTACTCTTTATATAACCGTCTTGGATAATTTTCTCAATATAATCCCTTCGTTTCAACTTTTTCAATCTTGACTCAATATATCGAGCCTCTTTCAGAGAACCGAACTCTTGACTAAAAACTAATTCAACATTCCCCAGTCTTTTTGTTGACGGAGTGAATCCGCCTTTATGATGCTGTATCCGCTTCTCCAAATTTACCGTACTTCCCACATAGTACTTCCCGTTCTTCTCGCTTTTGAGAATGTACACGCAAGCCATTTGACGCGAATTTCTGCGCGCTTACTGTGCCATGTTCCAGAGCGTGAGCACAATGACCATGCTCCCCGCCGCAATGCTGTTCCAGGTCACGAGGTTATAGCTCGCGTACCCCAATATCCACGGCGCCGTAATGAGCCATGCGCCGACCGTGATGAGCGCCCAGCTGTTCCATTTCATGGCTCGCTTACTTCTCAAGCAATGTTTCTACCGCCTCCTTCATAGACTCGTAGGGCAAAGCTCCCGGCACGGGTATGCGGTCGTTTCCTGCAATGATGACCGAGAACGGCGTCCCGCGCGCGCCCACGTCAATCGCTTCGTTAATGTGCGCCTGAATCTTTTCATCGTGGTCGCCCTTGGCAAGACACGTAGTAAACTCTTCGCGGTCAAGCCCGACATACTCGGCAATGTTCGGCAATTCAGCCGGGTCCAGGCCGTTATTTGACGGCGTCACTTCAAGCAGGCGGTCGGTGTATTTCCAGAACATTTCGTTCCCTCCCAAGGCTGCCGCGCACTCCGTTGCCACCGATTCCTTGAATGCCTTTGGGTGAAGCTGTGCCAGGGGGAAGTGGCGGTATACCCATGCAACGTCATTCGGGTATTCGCTCACAATCCTCTGCATTGCCGCATGAAACACCTTGCAGAACGGGCATTCGGTGTCGGAATATTCCACGACGACAATCTTCGGGTTCGTCGCGCCGCGCACGTGGTCGCTTTGCGTCACCGGCTTTACATTTTTCAGCATGTTCGCCTCAAGAGCGCCCGCGTCCGCATTTCCTCCCGCACTATCCTTCTTACTCGCGGTGTAAATGAACGAACCCGAGATAAGCACCGCCGCGGCCAAGATGCTTACGGGCAAAATGAGCTTTGCTTTATCCATGTGGACAATCATACCATAGGGGAGGTAAAGTTCAAATACATGAGAAAAATGGTCATTTTTTGGGGCGACATCGCCCTTTTATACGGCGCGCTGGCTCTAACGCTCCTTATTCGTTACGGAACGTTTGCCTACGGCGCGCATTTTGCCGACCACCTTTTGCCCTTCACCTTCATCTTTGCGGTGTGGATATTTGTCTTTTACCTCTTCAATCTTTACCAGTATAAATTCCTCCGCACCGCGCTTCTCTTCCAAACCGTCATGCTTGCCTCACTCGTTGCTGGCGCCCTTTCCATGGCACTCTTTTATTTCTTTCCGGGGTTTTTCGGCCTCACGCCGAAGGTGAATCTCCTTATCTTCATTCTCGCCGCCGCCGCGCTCAAGTACTTGTGGCAGCATCTTGTCATCCTCCGCTTCTTTCCGCAGGCGGCTGTTCCCATTCTCGTCATCGGTTCCTCTCCCCTCACGATGCAAATGGTGCGCCACTTGGAAACGCATCCGCATTTGGGTTACCGCGTGGCGGAATGGATAAAGGACCCCACCCCCGCGTTTCACGAAGACGTGAGCCGCCTTGCGGCGCAGGGCGTGCATGTGGTCATCGTGCACGACCAGCTTATCGGTGCGCACGGCGTCGCACAGTCGCTTTACCGCCTCCTTCCGCGCGAAGTGAACATTATCCCATTCTCCGCATTCTACGAAGACATTTTTGAGCGGATACCGCTGGATGAGATAAAGGAAGAATGGTTCATCGCGCATGTCTCGGTGCACCGGCCGTTCTATGACCGGTTGAAACGCATGATTGATGTCGTGCTCGCCGGTGCGCTCCTTGTCGTTCTTTCCCCTCTTATGATTCTCACGGCACTCGCCGTTCTCGTTTCGTCACGGGGCCCTGTTGTTCTCAAGCAACGCCGCATGGGAAAAGACGGCGCGCTCTTTACGATGTATAAGTTCCGCACGATGTATCACAATTCTTCCGGTCCCCTGTGGACGCGGCACGGCAAAGACCCTCGCGTTACGCCCGTCGGCACCGTGATTCGCACCGCGCATCTGGATGAATTGCCTCAGCTCGTCAATATCATCCGGGGCGATTTGTCATTCATCGGGCCGCGCCCCGAGCTTGAAGGCCTTGCGGAACAGTACGCGGCGCTTCCCTACTACGACATGCGGCACATCGTGAAGCCGGGGCTGACCGGCTGGGCACAGGTGAATTTTAAGCCGAGCGCGTCGCTTGAAGAAGCAAAAGAAAAACTCTGTTATGATGTCTATTACATCAAGAATCGGTCGCTCTTTCTTGACCTTATGATTGCCATCCGTTCCGTGAGATACTTTTTTACGAATCGCCGCTAAGTGAGTATTAAAAGTTTTCTTTTCAGAAATACCGGAACGCGCCAGACGGTCATCAAAAACACCTTCTGGCTTTCGGCAAGCGAATTCGGGAGCCGGCTTCTTCGTGCAGGCGCCATTATTTATGCCGCCCGCGCCCTGGGCGCGGCGCAATACGGCATATTTTCATACGTCTTGGGCCTTGCCGGGTTCTTCACCGTTTTTGCCGATGTCGGCGTGAAGCAGATTATGACCCGCGAGGTAAGCCAAAAGCCCGAAGAGGCAAATGCATACTTCGCCACTGCGTTTTGGATAAAGGGAGCGCTCCTTTTTATCACGTCGCTTCTTGTCATCTTCGTCGCTCCCCATTTCTCGAAGATTGAGGGTGCGCGGGCACTTGTCCCCCTTGTCGCGCTCCTCACCGTTTTTGACAACCTGCGGGAATTCTCCGCCGGCTATTTCCGCGGGAAGGAAGAGATGCAATATGAAGCGCTCCTCACGCTTACGACGAACGTCGCCATTGCCATATTTTCTTTCGTTATTATAACAGTTGCCCCGACGGCACGGGCTCTGACCGTGACGTATATTCTTTCCGCCGGCACCGGCACCGTGCTTGGTTTTATTCTTCTCCGCAAACAGTTTGCCCGCATTGTTTCGGATTTCAAGAAAACGTTTCTCACGCGCATCATACACTCTGCATGGCCCATCGCGCTCATGGGTCTTGTCGGCGCGTTCACCTTGAATGTTGATATCATCATGCTCGGATTCTACAAAACCGCCGAGACGGTCGGCTTTTACGCCGCGAGCCAGAAAATCGTCCAGCTTCTTTACATGCTCCCTGTCATTATGGCGGTTGCTACATTCCCTTCGCTTGCCCGCTTCGTCAAAAACAAAAACACCGAAAAGGCGCGCATGCTTATGGAAAAAACGGTGCGTGCCATTTACCTCATCGCCATACCTCTTGCTGTGGGCGGTCTCATTCTTGCGCCGGGAGTCATCCGCTTTTTGTACGGCGAAGGGTATGAGCCCGCCGCGCCCATCTTGCGCCTTCTCGTTCTCACGCCTCTCGTCGTGTATCCTGCGGGCATCGTGAGCAACTTCGTCTTCGCCCACGACGAACAAAAGAAAATTGCTCCGTTTGTCGTTATCGGCTCGCTCTTAAATGTCGTTCTGAACGTTCTCCTCATCCCCTCTTTTGGAGCCCTCGGCGCGGCGTTCGCGACGCTCGTGTCGCAGGCAGTTTACAACGGCGGCATTTGGTTCCGCGCCAAGCGCATTATGCAATTCAAAACGCTCTCAAATCTGAAACGCGCCGTCATCGCCTCGGGCATTATGGGATTTGCCGCCATCGTCCTCCAGCTTTTGGGCGTGCACATTCTCGTGAACATTATCCTCTCCATCGGCATTTATGCCGGCGTTCTGTACCTTCTGGAAGAAGATATTATTCTTGAACTGAAGCGCGTGCTCCTTCCGAGGCTCGTATCCACCGGTCATGCCATAAAGAAAGCGTCAAAACGGTCCATATCTCAAAAGGACGGCGAAGCTTCCTGACGCGGTCGCCGTTCAAAATCCCTTCTTCCCGAAGCCCTGAGTTTTCTATCGTTTTCAAAAGCGGCGCCGCCGTTTCGGGCTTCGCGAGCCACTCGGGGAAGGGTGCGCCGAATCCCTGCTTTTTGCGGCGCAGAATCTCGTCCGGAACAATGCCCTGGACTGCGCGCTTTAAAACGTGCTTTAGCTCGCCGTCTTTAACCTTCACCCGCTCGGGGATGCGGAATGCAAGCTCCACGAGGCGCTTGTCCAAAAACGGCACGCGCGCTTCAACCGAATGCGCCATCGCCATTCGGTCAACCCGCTGGAGCAAGAATTCGGGAATGCGGTGCTTTATGTCTACGTAACTCATCCGTGCGAGCGCATCAAGGCCGTGCGCATCGGCTTCTTTGTAGAACGGCGCGAGAACGGCGTATTCGTGCCCCGGCGCAAGCGTTTTCCGATACGCGGGGGTAAGGAGCAATTCCTTGTCGGTTGGCGTGAAAGCAATCGCGTGGCCCCAATAGGGCTCTTCGCCCTGTGCGAAGCGGCGCGCATATTCGTTCTTGAGAAGCATGTGCGGCAGGCGCTTCAAGAACTCCGGCAGGCGCGCCGCGTGGCGCCAAACGCGTTCATACAGCCGTGTTGCGCGAAGCGTCGCTTCGTAGCCTACAAAAAGCTCGTCGGCTCCTTCTCCAACCTGCGCAACCGTTACGCCGCTCTTCTTGATGAGTTCCGAGAGATAATACACAAGAAACGTAATCGGGTCGCCGTTCGGGTCGTCAAAGTGATTGGCATACACGGGAAGAAAACGCATGAGCGCTTCGTGGCCGACCACGAGCTCGTGCCGATGCGAGCCGAGTGTATCGGCGACCTGCCGCGCATAGCGCAATTCGTCGTATTTCTCTCCGTACCCTGCGGCCGCAACGGAGAACGTTTCTACCGGCGCACCCAAGGCCCGGCTCATAAGCGCCGCATTCACCGACGAGTCAATACCGCCCGAAAGAAAACAGCCGAACGGAACATCCGAAACCATTTGTCCGCGGATTGAGTCGGTCAAAATTTTTAAAACTTCCTCCGCGTATTGTTCCTCGCTCGCGTCCTTTTGGTATTCGCCATCAAGCGGGCTCCAGTACGGCGCAATGACCGGCGCTTTTCCCTCTTCAATTATGAGCGTGTGCCCCGCCGGAAGTTTATGTACATCCTCAAAGAGCGTGTGGGGCGCAGGGAGCGAAGCAAAGGTAAGGTAGTACGACGCATTCTCTTTGGCGAACCGCTTTTGGAACGCAGGGTGCGCAAGAATTGCCTTAATCTCCGAGCCGAAATAAAACGAGCCGTTTTGCACCGCGTAGTAAAAAGGTTTTATTCCCACGTGGTCGCGCGCGGCAAAAAGGAGCTTTTTCACGTCGTCCCATATAACAAAAGCGAACATGCCGTTGAAGCGCTTGACGCACTCCGTTCCGTATTCCTCGTATGCGGCGAGTATGACCTCGGTATCGCTTTGCGACGCGAAGCGATGCCCCTTCTTTTCGAACTCCGCGCGCAGTTCCTTGAAATTATATATTTCGCCGTTGTAGACGATGTGGAGCGCGCCGCTTGTCATCGGCTGGGCTCCCGCTTCCGAAAGGTCAATGATTTTGAGGCGCCGCGAACCCAAGCCCACGCGCCCGTCGGGCGACATATACGTTCCCGCCGCATCCGGACCGCGATACATAAGCGTGTCGCGCATCGCGTCAACGTCTTCCCTCCGCACGGGGCGGGAATCGGCGAAACGATACAATCCTGCTATGCCGCACATGCGGTCATTGTACCGTCATCCGGCGCAAAAGGAAGAGCCCCGCTGTAGCGGGGCTCAAAGTGCGATACTGTGCGACATTCTATTCAAGGAGGCGCCCGTTGTGCCACATCACCAGTTTGGCGAGCAGGAGATCCCTCTGTTCCTGCGACGCGCACAGCTGGTCCAGGAGGTAGGTAACCACCTGTTGCGGGCCGCGTTCGGAGAGGGCTATGTCGAGCATCTCGGGCTGGGTAATCTGGAACACCCAGGCGAGAAATTGGAGCATGTAGGTCTCGTAAGACCTGCATTCTCTCCGCGGAATCACTTCTTCTCTCTCAAAGAGATTGAGCATTGCCGGCGGGTCAATCCGCCGCAACTCCGTTCCCCACTCCGGGTCACCGGCAAGGCGGTCCGGCCAGTTTTGAAGCCGCTCTGTCGCCTTCCGTTCCGGGTTTCCGACGTATGCCGCGGTGGCGCGGAACCCCTCAACCTTGTCCAGGTCGCGAAGCGTCTTCGCGAGCTCAAGTGCTTCGCGAACGCCTCCGACCACGTCGAGCGTCGGGTTGTTCTTGTGGGAGTGGCATTCTACCGCCGTGAGCGCCCATCGCCCGACATCCGTTTCGGCAAATGCGCCGAAGATCGGGCGCAGGATGCGAACGCTGTCCAATCCATGGAGCTCATCCGGGTACGGCGCCGGACGCTCCGCATTGAGAACAAGGTCCCACGAACTTTTGAAACTGTCGGAAAGCGCTACGGTTCCAGCCGCAAGGCCTTGTATGGTGGCCTGTACCATGCGGCCCAGGTCATGTGCCGCAAAGAGCACCGCGAAGAACGCTTGTTCCAGTTCCCCAACGCCCAGGAAGGGCGCAAACTCTTCTGCTCTCTTCGCGCATTCGCGGGCGTGCCGTGGCTTTATCCGTTTCCAGCCCATTGTGTCCGGCAGAACAAGCGCGATGTTATCGTAAGCACTTATGATTCTCACGAGGAACTTGTACAGTTCCCGCACGGTCACGGAAGCCGTGAGCTCGGTTCGGATACGCGGATATCTTTCAAGAAATGTCCCCATCCTCGTTACCTCCACAGTCCATATTCGTACCTTAAGGAACGTGGGTTCAAAGTGGCACGTTCTTGTTTCTCCGTCAAGTATTTGCGCCTAGCCCAGCACTTCCGCTATTTTCTTCGCGATTCTCTCTGCGGCATGACCATCACCAAAGGCGGCGTGCTTTTTTGACACTGACGCGTGGAATTCATGGTCGCGCAAGAGCCGTAACGCATATTCGAGAATTCGCTCCGTGTCGGTTCCTGCGAGAAGCAAGTTCCCGCCGCTTAATCCTTCCGACCGTTCAGTCACGTTCCGCGCCACAATGGTGGGCGTACCGAAATAAGAAATTTCTTCCTGAAGTCCTCCCGAGTCAGTGATAATGAAATGCGCCTTTTTTAAGAGAAAGAGATATCGGTCATACCGAACCGAATCAATGAAGCGTATGCGCTGACTGTCACGAAAAACGGCATGCGCTGTTTTTATAACGTTCGGATTCGGGTGCATCGGGTACACGACAAACACGTCTTCATGTTCGTCAACCAGCGCCTTCACCGCCCGCATAATGTTTTCCATCTCCTTCCCGAAACTCTCGCGCCGGTGCGTCGTGAAAAATACCATTTTCCCGTTGGTGCGGGAAAGGTCAATGTTGTAGGTCTTCCGGAAAAACTCGTCCAGCAGTTTTTCTGCTTCGGCATTTTCCTGGCGTTCCGCAATCAGTCGGACGGCATCCATTACGGTGTTCCCGGTAACAAAAATGCTTGACCCGTCAATCCCCTCCCTCAAAAGGTTTTCTTTTGCGGCTTCGGTGGAAGCAAAATGAATATCTGCAATCGCACTAATGAGCCGCCGATTCATTTCCTCGGGAAACGGCGCATATTTGTCGTGCGTTCGAAGTCCCGCCTCGACGTGCGCGACCCGTATCTTCAGGTGGTACGCGAGGAGTGCCGTAAAGAGCGCCGTGGACGTGTCTCCTTGGATAACAATAAGGTTCGGTCGCTCCTTTCGCACAAGCCGGAAAAAGCGGAAAAGACCCCAGAGTATTTTGAATCCGCTCACGATACGCTTAAAGAGCGAGTTACTGAACAACCCCGCGTTCCCGAATGGGAACGCAATGTCTGCCTCCGGCTCGACGCCGAATTGCGCGAGCGACTGCGCGGCAAGGCGCGGCTGCTGGCGCAACAGGCAAACCATCGTTTCCAAGTCGGAACGTTTTTTCAGTTCGGCGACGAGCGGCGAAAGCTTGATTGCTTCCGGTCTTGTCCCGAAAACCACGAGTACCTTTGGCGTCTGCATAGCGAGCACCATCATACAGTATCGTTCTTTAGGGCACAAGTATCACGACTGGTCAATTTTGACGAATACCGTTGCGCGTGTTATTGTCAGCCCCTATGAAAGGTATCGTTCTTGCCGGAGGAAGAGGAACGCGGCTGCATCCTCTCACCAAGATTATTAACAAACATCTCTTGCTTGTGGGCAACGAGCCCATGATTTTCAATCCCCTCCGAAAACTCATTGAGGCGGGCATTCGGGATATTTTGATAATCACCAACTCTGAAGACGTACCGATGTTCAGAGAATTGCTGGGAGATGGAAAAACATTTGGTGCTGTTTTCCATTACCAAGCCCAGCTTGAAGCGAGCGGTACCGGAAGCGCACTGCTCTCCGGGGAAACGTTTGCCGGAGGCGAAAATATCATCGTCGTTTACGGGGACAACATCACGACAACTTCTCTCGCTCCTTATATCCAGTCATTCTCGCGCCAGAACGAAGGCGCTCTCATTCTCCTTAAAGAAGTAAAAGATCCTCGCCGATTCGGAGTTGCGACGGTGAGCGGGAACCGCATTACCGATATAGAAGAAAAACCAGACAATCCAAAATCAAACCTCGCCATTACGGGAATCATCATGTATACGCCGGGAGTGTTTGATGTAGCAAAGAAACTTGAGCGCTCGGTTCGCGGAGAGTATGAAATGACGGATATCTACCGGCGGTACATGGAGAGCGGAAAACTGCGGTACGAAATCATCAAAGGAGAATGGGTGGACGCCGGAACTCCCGAATCTCTTGCCGAGGCGGCCCGGCTGCTTCTTAAGCTTGAGGCGCAAGGCGGCAACCGCAACTTATAACACTGCCTCCCACTGCGACACGCATACTTCCGGGGTGAGATATTTTTCCACGTACCGGAGACCGTTTTCTCCCAATTCCTTCAGCTGGGAACGCTCCCGGTACATCTGCATGAGCGTTTCGTAGCATGCGTCTTCGTTTTCGTATGCGGCCGTGTAACCGCAGCGCGCTTCCTGCACAATGCGATGCGCCTCGCTTTTCGCATGCAAGAAACCCAAAACCGGCAGTCCCGATGCGAGATAGAACATGATTTTCGCCGGAACTGCGGGCGTTGTGTTCTTTGACGTCAGTGTCAGAACCCCCACGTCCATGTCCTTCAAGAACGCGATGTATTTTTCCTTTTCTATGTAAGGGCGGAACGAAACATTCGTCAGTTTTTTCTCTTTTACCATCCGCTCCAGCTTCGCCTTTTCCGTGCCTTCCCCGGCAATAACGAAGTGAATGTCGTGCATAGGCGCGCACCGTTCCGCCAGGCGTATGAGCAGGTCAACTCCCTGCGAAGGGCCAATGACCCCTCCGAAGTGAAAAATCATTTTGCTCTCTAGGCGAAGCTCCGAACGGTACGCGCCGGTTCCTTTTATCTCTTTAAACGGCTTTACGTCTATCCAGTGGCGCACGACGGTAACCTTGTCTTCCGGCACTCCCCTCTTCTCAATCATAAAATTCCTGTGCTCATACGACGGGGTGACAATCGCGTCGCTTGTCCGGTATGCCCACCGCTCCATTATTTCAAAGAACCGAATCAAGAGCGGATTGCGCAATACTCCCAAATCAACCGCGTTCTGCGGAAAGAAATCCTGCACGTTCAAAACGTATTTTGCCCCGTAATGCCTTTTTACAAGGTATGTTGCGATGGCGAGTGTGAGCGGCGGGCTATGCACGATGGTTGCATCAATTGGGCGTTTTATCTTTTTCCGCACGGCGCGGTAGAACAGAAACGGCATCATAAGCCACGACAGACCCTTGGCAATAAAGTTCACGTTATGATGCGACGGCATCTTGATCCGCAGAACACGTATCCCGTTCTCAACTGTGTCTCCGTAGGGCGCGGAAGAAGTTACGACAAGCACGTCGTGCCCTTTTTCACGCAAAGCCACCGCGAGTTCCTTCATGAGAAGCGCCCCGGACCGTATTTCCGGAGGATACGCGTCCGTGACAATAAGGATGCGCATGCGTTTCAGGAAATCTTTTGCGGCTTTCCGGTCGAGAGGGCCCGGACGACGGCAAATGTCGCTTCGGTTGAAGCAAACATCTCGTCGGCTGTCCACGCGGGCGTTTCTCCGCGCGCCGCGTCAACAAACGCCTGCAGTTCTTCGCGATGCCCCAATTCCTGACTTGCGGTCTTCAGGGTTTTCTTGCCGCCTTCGGTGAAGCAAACAGTGCGGCGAAAATCGGCAAGTTCCGCCGCCTTGCCATCGGCGAAAACCTCAACCCGCTCGCGTGAAAATGCGCGGGAGCCAAGCGCGGTGTATACGATACTCCCCACCGAACCGTCCGCGAATTTCAGGGTCACGACGGCATTGTCGTTTGCAAGCGCCGTCTGTTCGTTTCCGGCAATGCGCTCGGCGTATGCTTCCGCCACGCGGCTTCCCGCAAGATACGAGAGAAAATCTATGTAATGGCACATCTCGCCGATAATCCGTCCCCCGCCCTCTTTCGGCGCGTGAACCCAGTGCTCCTTAGGCACAAAACCGACGTTTGCGCGGAAGTGGAGCACCTCCGGGTCGGTTCGCCCCGCAAAACATTCCTTAAGGCGTGCCGTGTGCCGCGAGTAACGGCGGTTGAATCCAATCATGAGGAGAAGCGGTTTCTTTAACGAGCCGTACACTTTCGCGATTTCCGTAAGTTCCTCCTCGGTTACGCACAACGGCTTTTCTACAAAGACGTGCTTCCCTGCTTTCAGGGCGTCTATAACCATCTGCGCATGCGTGCTGTGCGGCGTCGCAATAACGACTGCGTCAATTTCTTTGTTTTGAAGCATGTGCCGATAATCGGTTGTCACTTCGCGGAATCCGTATTTTTCTCCCGTGTGGTGCGCTTCCGCGCTCTGGGATACGGCGAGCGTGTGAAGAAACGCGCCCTTCACGTTTTTCAAAGCCGGCAGGAGCAGTGCCTTGCCGTATATTCCCGCTCCGATGACACCCAAGGCGATCGTGTCTTTCGCCTGTCTTGACTCTGGAACTCCGCTTCGTGCAATGCGGCGCATAACTCCCAAGTTCTCGGGAATATCGCCCGCAGGATATTCAAAAATAACGCCCACATATGACCCGCCTTTCGGCGAGGCAGGTCCACCCTTCCCTTTCAGCATCTTTGCGTATACCGCTTCCGCATCGTAAAGCGGAAAGCGATGCGAAATGAGCGGCGTAACGTCAACCCACCCTTCTGCAACCAGAGCCAGAAATTCTTCTATGTTTCTCCCCGCGGTCCAACGCACGTACGGCAAGGGGTAGTCAGCACCCTGCCACCCCGGGCCTCCTGCTTGAGACACCAGAAGCTCAACCTCTTTTTCCCACATCTCATTGCGATTGGGGTGTATGTCGGCTACGCCGACCACGACAACCCGTCCGCCATGGCGGACGGCGCTCACCGCAAGGTCAACCGGGTCGCTCTTGTCGGTTGAGGCGGTGATGATGACGGCATCTGCGCCCTGATGCCCCGTCAGGCGTTCCACGCGCCCGCGAAGCGCTTCTCCTCCCACGACCGCGTCAGCGCCGCAACTGCGCGCGAGGCGAACCTTCCCCTCATCAACGTCCATTCCTATGACGGAACATCCGTAACTCTTTAAAATTCTGATAGTTAACTGCCCCAAGAGCCCAAGTCCGATGACTACGACGCGTTCACCAAACGAAATCTTCGTCTGCCGAATGCCATGGAGCGCAATGCCGCCCAATGTGCCGAATGCTCCGGCTTCAAAAGAAACTTTGCCGGGGAGCTTCGCGCACAGATTTTGCGGCACGCTTATGTATTCCGCATGCGATGCATAGCCCGCGCCGGTTGCGGCAACGCGGTCGCCGGGGGAGAATTTTGTTACATCTTTCCCGACTTCAACGACGATTCCCGCCGAGCTGTATCCCAAAGCCGTCGGCGTATCCAGCCGTCCGAATGCTTCGCGGACGGTTTTCATGAATCCCTCGTTCTTTATCTTTTCCTTCACGCGCTTGACCAGATCCGGGCGCGCGATTGCCTTGCCCACCAAGCTTTTCTTGCCAAGCTCAATAATTGACCGCTCGGTGCCGATACTGACGAGGGAGGCCTCATTCTTCACGAGCACGCTTCCGGCGCCGCAACGGGGCACCGGCGCGTCAACAAGACGAAGTTTTCCGGTACGATAACTTTGGATAACTTGTTTCATGCGTTATGCGCTTATTTTTACAACTTTGAGAGCTTTTCGTCAACCTGAAGAACCGTATCTGTTGAAACGCGGATTGAGGTGATACTGTCGCCCGGCATTCCTTTCGCAATGCGTTCCGCTATATTTTCGTACATGTTGCGGTAACAACGCATCTTGTTGTGACGCGCGCGGCGAATAATCCGTTCCCCGTTCTCTGCACGGTAACGCGCGCCGTCCATAATGCGCACCGTGCGCTCTCCGGCGCGAAGTTCAATGTAGTCCCTCACGCCGATGCGCCCCGAACCCTCGGACGTCAGAATAATTGTGCCAAACGCTCCATTCTTCAGCTCAATGGAACAGTTCACCGTACCGCGCGGACCGGCAACAACTGCCACGCTTACGGGCTCGCTCCAGTCGTTGAGATACAGGAAATAGTCAATCCAGTGGCAGCCGTCCTGAAGCATGCGGCTCCGCGACGACGCCCAGCGATACCAGTGCAGTGGCGGCACCGGCACTTCATACACGATGGCGTGATAGTCAACCTGTTCTCCCGGCGCGACGCCCAAATCCCGGTGCACAAATCCATTGAAGCGCAGGTAACGCTTGTGAAAACCCACAAAAAGCTTGTTT
>MFKH01000018.1:0-4566 GCA_001779505.1 Candidatus Jorgensenbacteria bacterium GWA1_54_12
TCTCGTCTTTATTCCGCGCATAGACCCCTTGAAGGCAAACATCGAAAAGTTCAGAGGCTATTTTGACGGCTTTATCGTTCTTATGACGCTTTTCCTTCTTTACGTTCACGCGATTTCCATGCTTTGGAATCTTGGCGTCGCGGTCAATATGAACCGCATCATGCCGCCGGCTCTCGGCGCGCTCCTTTTCTACTGCGGCATTCTTATTGAAAAGGCAAAACGGAATTGGTTCATCGGCATCCGAACCCCGTGGACGCTCTCAAATGACATGGTGTGGGACAAGACGCACCAGCTCGGCGGGAAGCTTTTCAAAATTACCGGGGTTATCGCCGTCTTCGGCGCGTTTGCCGGAACATACGCCTTTCTTTTCTTTATCATTCCCGTCGTTGCCGCAACTCTCTTTACGACCGTCTATTCCTACGTTTTGTACCGAAAGCTCGGCAGGGCAAAGGCGTAATTTTTGATTTTTTCCTCTCCAAGTGGTAGGTTGATGCTTATGAAAAGCATCATCTCGTTCGTCGCGCGGCACAAGGCGCTTACCGTCGTTTTGGGGCTCGTGCTCGTTACGGCAGGGTACTTCGGCGCGCGTGCGCTCTCGTCGCAAGGAGAGGCGCCCCGCTACGCGTTTGCGGAAGTAAGGAAAGGAACTCTTACCGTCGTCGTTTCCGGCAGCGGGCAGGTGTCGGCATCAAACCAAATTGAGCTCACGCCAAAAACAAGCGGAGACGTTGTTGGCGTGTATACCAAGGCGGGGCAGGAAGTCAAAGCGGGAACCCTCATCGTGAAGCTTGACGACGAGGACGAAAAGCGGGAACTGCGTGATGCCGAAACCGCGCTTGAAACCGCGCAACTGGAGCTCGCGAAAATACTTGAGCCGGTTGATGAATTGGAATTATTGAAAGCACAGCACGCACTCG
Source organism: Candidatus Jorgensenbacteria bacterium GWA1_54_12 (assembly GCA_001779505.1). Lineage (GTDB taxonomy): Bacteria > Patescibacteriota > Minisyncoccia > UBA6257 > GWB1-50-10 > GWA1-54-12. The sequence goes on from MFKH01000018.1 coordinate 918, forward strand.
CAGAAGCGCGCGAAACGGAAGAGAAAACCGATGACAATCTCGGCGAAGCGTACGAAGACGGTTTCAATGCGGTTGCCGACGCGTTTCTTTCGATTCCCGGAGCAATGGCAGGTTTGCAGAATACGCTTTTCACAAGCTCAATAAGCGGGAGCGGGTGGAACATTGATTACTATACGACGGCGGCACAAAACTACGACGGAGGAAAGATTTTGGAATATCGCGCCGACACATATGCCGACTACGACACGGCGCGGCGCGCATACGACCTGAACTTTGCCGACTACCGTGCAGTGTCGCGCTTTGGAAGCCATGAGGCGATTGAAACGCTTGTCGCAAAGACCTATGACACGGCGCGGCTCATCTCCGAAGCGGCAAAAAGCGCGACAACTCTTATTCAGTTCTACCAGGACAAAATCGCTCCTCACCACGCGATGTCTGACACGCACCTGACGGCTCTTGCTTCGTATCAAAACACGGCAAATTCCCACACGACCGGGCTCTTCTCCGCGCGGCAGGCGCTGAAAAATGCGCGCGAAGCGGTTCTCGGCGCCGAGCGGACGGTAAAGGAGAGAATGCTTTCGCTTCAGGACGTGGAAGACGGGCCGGACGAGCTGGACATACGCGCAAAACGGGTTGCGGTAGAAGCGCGCGAAAATGCGCTCGCAACGGCGCGGGAAAATCTTGCCGATACGGAACTGCGGGCGCCGTTTGCCGGCGTTGTCGCAAAAATTGATGCCGAGGTCGGTGACAGCGCTTCGGCAAACGCCTCGCTTGCCGTTCTCGTCACGAAACAAAAGATTGCCGAAATCACGTTAAACGAGGTTGATGTCGTAAAGATAAAAGAAGGGCAAGGAGTAACCCTCACCTTTGACGCCGTTCCCGACCTCGCGATGACAGGGCAGGTAATGGAGGTAGACGCAGTCGGCACAACGAATCAAGGAGTCGTTACCTACGCAGTGAAAATTGCCTTTGGCGCGGACGATGCGCGGGTCAAAACGGCAATGAGCGTTACGGCAGACGTGGTAACGGACGAAAAGCACGACGTGCTTCTCGTGCCGAACGCGGCCGTGAAATCCGCGAACAACGAGCACTTTGTGGAAACTGCCTCGCGCGAGAGCGTGAGGGCTGCCGCACAGGTCAGGGAAGCAATCGCTCCGTCGGCCGTTATGCGCCAAGAAGTGCAGATTGGCCTTTCAAATGACGACTACACGGAGGTGACGGGAGGCCTTGCGGAGGGAGATGTTGTTGTGGTGAGAACCTTGAGTACGGGAGAGATAAGCACGGCGCGGACACAGGCGCAGGGACGGAGCGGCGTGTTTTTCGGCGCTCCCTCGGGCGGTGCGCGCCGCAGTCAATAACTCATGATTACATGCACGCACATAGAAAAGACATACCGGAGCGAGAATATAGAAACGCGGGCTTTGAAGGACGTTTCGTTTGAAATCAAGGACGGAGAATTCGTCGCCATCATGGGTCCCTCGGGGAGCGGCAAATCAACCCTCATGCATATTCTGGGGTGCCTGGACACGCCCACGTCCGGCAATTACGTTCTTGACAATAAGGACGTATCACAGCTTTCAGACAGTGAGCTTGCCGACATACGGATGAAGCATATTGGTTTTGTGTTTCAGTCATTCAACCTCTTGCCCCGCACGACGGTATTGCGAAACGTCGCACTCCCTCTGGTGTATGCCGATGTTCCGAGAGCGGAGCGGGAGAAGCGCGCGGAACAAGCTTTGCGGAGCGCGGCGTTCCCAGAAGCGTTCTGGCATCATCGCTCAAACCAGCTTTCTGGCGGCATGATGCAGCGGGTAGCGATTGCGCGGGCCTTGGTAAATGACCCGACTCTTATCCTTGCCGACGAGCCGACGGGAAATCTGGACACAAAAACCGGCGAGGCGGTACTGCGCACGTTTCAGGAACTCCATGAGGAAGGGAAGCGAACCATCATCCTCATCACGCACGAGCCGTACGTCGCCGAGCATGCCGAGCGCGTCATTCACGTGAAAGACGGCGAAGTTGTCGCGGACGACCGAAACCATAAGCGCCGTATCGTGTAATAAACATATGAGAATATCGGACATATTTCACGAAACGTACACCGCCCTGTCGGGGAACAAGGCGCGCTCCGGGCTCACCATGCTCGGCATCGTCATTGGCATTTCGTCGGTCATTGCGATGATTTCAATCGGTCAGGGGGCAAGCAGCCAAATTCAGTCCAGCATTGAGGGACTCGGCTCAAATCTTTTAACCGTCATGCCCGGCACCATAGAGCCGGGGCGGGGCGTTGTTTCGTCAGGGCGCGGCTCGGCGCAAACCTTGACCGATGACGACGTGAACGCGCTTCGCGACATACCGGGGGTGGCATACGTTTCTCCCGAACTTCAGCGGCGATTCCAGATTGTCTACTCCGGCAACAACACCAATACCACGCTTATCGGCGTGCATCCCGATTACGCGGAAACGCGCAACATTCAGGTTGCCGCGGGCTCGTTTGTAACCGACGCGCACGTGCGGGGGCTGGGGCGGGTTGTGGTACTGGGTCCCACGGTTGCCGAGGACTTGTTCGGTGACGAAGACCCCATTGGCAAAACCGTCCGCGTTGACCGCGTCAATATGAAGGTCATCGGCGTTCTTGAGGCGAAGGGGAGTGCGGGGTTCTTTAACCCGGACGACACCGTTTTCGTGCCGCTCTCAACGATGCAGAAAATTCTCGCAGGGACGGATTCACTCTCCACTATATCGGTGAGCGTGGAGAACAAAGAACTGATGGCACAGGTGCAGGCGGAGGCGATGTTTGTGCTCGCCGCAGAACACCGCGTTGACATTGAAAACCCGGATTTCTCCATTGTGTCGCAGGCGGATATCCTCGGGGCACTCACCCAGGTGACCGACACCTTCACGCTTTTTCTTGCTGCGGTTGCCAGCATATCGCTCATCGTCGGCGGCATCGGCATTATGAATATGATGCTCACAACCGTGACCGAACGAACGCGCGAAATCGGCCTCCGCAAGGCGGTTGGCGCGAAGAAACGGCACATCTCGCTTCAATTTTTGACGGAGGCAGTCGTTCTTACGTTTGTAGGGGGTGCAATCGGCATTACGTTTGGTTGGCTTATATCAGTCGGCATTGCCGCCATCGCGGGCATCACAACCAAGGTATCTTTCTCGGCAATACTCCTCGCCTTTGGCGTGTCTACGGCAATCGGCATCGTTTTCGGCTACTATCCCGCCCGCCGCGCGGCATCCCTGAACCCCATTGAGGCGCTTAGGTACGAGTGATTGACTTTAAGTTAATCTTAAGATAAACTTCAGGCATTATGAAAAATGCCATTGTGGGCCTGAAAGAGTTGCGGGAAAACATAGAGAGCTACATCGCCGAGGTGAAAAAGGGCAAGTCCTTTATCGTGGTTCGCCGCTCAAAGCCGGTGTTTAAGATTTCTTCTCCGGATGAGGATGAGGGAGTATGGGAAGAAGTAGTTGATTTCACTAAGATAAAAAAGGGTGGGGTATCAGCCCGAGATGTTCTGAGAGAACTGCGCAAATTGGATGCCTAGCCTGAAGAAGCTTCTTTCCAAGTTCAGTGCGGGAGAGAGGGAAGTGGTAGAGGTGTTGATTGAGGCGGTCATATCCCTGAAGTGGCGGGGTT
>MFKH01000018.1:4633-7693 GCA_001779505.1 Candidatus Jorgensenbacteria bacterium GWA1_54_12
TTTTATTAGGGATAAAGAACGCATTTTTATCCTTTCTATTGGTCGCAGGCGCGAGAGCACTTACAAGCAGTGATGCCGCCGCGCGGCACCCCTGAACCCCTGCCTGCCGTCAGACACGGCCTGCCTACCGTCAGGCAGGGCATTGAGGCGCTTAGGTATGAGTGATTAAAGCGGGCGGTGGCGCTATAATAGGGCTTAGTTTTGTTGGATAAGAAATAATCCAACATCGCATTGTTAAATACCGATTCTCCGTATGTTAAATAGTCATTTTTCTATCTGGTCGGGGAAGTTGATTCTAAAAGGGTTTTCTGCTATATTATGTTAAATGATGGATAAAGAAGAGGTAAGATTTAAAGATATTTCTCTGAAATTGTATAAGCCAAAATGGGACTCGCGATTGGCGAGTATTATTGTTGAGCTCGAAAAATTGAGGGTCAAAAGGATTGGTGGTCCTGTTCCGCCCTATATCTTTTTTCAATTAAAGGAGATTTTCCAATGGCTTGAGAGTCTTGGCTCCACGCGTATAGAGGGAAATCGCACTACACTTGCTGAATTTGTTGAGAGGATTATTGAGGGAATCCCGAGAGATACAGGAGAGGAACGCATGCGTGAAATTTTCAACATTGATAAAGCAATTGAATTTATTGAAAAGAACATAAGCGCTGGAACAAAAATTACTCGTGCGCATATTTCGGAAATACACAAACTTATTGTTGATAAACTGTCTTTTCCTCCGCGAGGGGAAGGGTCACGACATCCTGGAGAGTTGCGACCGATAAATGTTGTTATCAAGAAATCCTCCCTTACCCCGCCAGATAGTACGAAAGTACCTGAATATTTTGAAGAGTTGATGGAGTTTATAAATAGAACCGTCGATCCAAAAGACGATCTTCTAGTGGCCGCACTTGCCCATCATCGGATGGCCTGGATTCATCCCTTTGATAACGGAAATGGCCGCATGGTGAGAGTGTTTACTTATGCACTCTTGATTAAGCAGGATTTTCAGGTAAAGACGGGGAGAATATTGAATCCTACCGCTATTTTTTGCATGGACAGAGAAAAATATTATGGAATGCTTTCTCGCGCCGATACCGGCAATGAAAGAGAAGTCCTTGATTGGTGCGAGTATGTACTCACAGGATTAAAAGGTGAGATAGAGAAAATAGACAATCTTCTCAATCCTAAATATGTGACGGAGAAGGTTCTTCTTCCAGCGCTTAGTTTTTCTTTGGATAGGGAGCATATCACCCAGCGGGAGTATGGTATCCTACAGGCTTTGGTGAGAACGGATGAGATGAGGTTGAAATCAGCCGACCTCGAAAAAGTAATCGGTAAAGAGTCTCCTGTGCAGCGCTCAAGAATCATAAAGCGACTCAAAGATAAAGGCATGTTGAGGCCGTTAAAGGAAGGAGGCAGAATATACACTATTGGATTTGTGAATAACTATCTGTTGAGAGGCATTATAAAAGTGCTTGAGGAAAACAAGTTTGTTCCTAAATCTTTGAATGAAAGATAGGACGCACGCGGCATTCTTGAATCCCTGCCTGCCGGTAGGCAGGGCATTGAGGCACTTAGGTACGAGTGAGAATTGAGCTTCCTGCTTTGACCTTGCTATTTTGAAGTGGTAACTTGGTGACAGAACGTTGTCAGGTGTATTTGTAGCTTTCAGATGATGGATATGAGGAGGTATCTATGAACCGTCACACTGTTGGCGTTGATCCGGTTCCGGCGGATCAACATGGTTTCGTTTCCACTCCGGTAAGGGTATTGGTTCAAGATGCGCTTGAGCGTGCCCGGACCGAAGAGATCAATGGTCAAAGACATGACCACTGGTCCGACGAACCGCGTCATGATCACTACCGGGACAGTCCAAAAGATAAGTGACTGGCGGTGACGGTGGTTATACGCCACCCTCCCCGCGTTTATTTTCGAAAGCAGGAAGGAGGGAGAAATGCGAAGAACGGTGTCTGTAATTGTGGTGACAACAACTGCGTGTAATAGCAACTGTTCGTATTGCTACATTCCGGAGTGCCGGCGAGACAACAGAAAGTTCGGTACTGATGGTCTTCCAATTCTTATACGCAACTGCGCTCTCGGTTTTGACCATGTTGAATTCTACTGGCATGGCGGGGAGCCACTCCTTATGGGCGTCGATTTTTACAGAGAAGCGATCAGTATCCAGAAGGCCGTTGCGAGAAAGAATAGAACCAGTTTCGCGAACCATGTGCAAACGAACGGGATTCTGCTTGACAGCAGGTGGCTGGATTTCTTCAGTGAGGGAGATTTTCACGTTGGGTTGAGCTTCGACGCCCCGCTGGAGGTTCATTCAGTGCATCGAGGATTATCACCCAACTACGCGTTGCGTGCAGCCATGCTTCTGAAGAAGCATGGATTCCCTCTGGGTGTGCTCTGTGTCGTGAGCGCATTGAATGTGATGCGTGGTGAGGAAATCTTCAGGTATTTCCGAGACCTTGGAGTGAGTTCATACTCGCTGCTGCCCCTTAAAGAAATGCCACTACCTCACTGTCCGCGTGGCCCTACCGAATTGGCGTTGGCTGGTCTGTATCGCATGACCCTTGACCTGTGGGCTGGTGTTGAAAGCGACATATCCTGCATTGAGCCGTTGGACACTATCTTGCGTTCACTTATCGGGGAATCGCCCCGCGGATGCTCGTTTGGATCTCCTTGCTTGAAGCGCATGGCTACCATTGGTCCCGACGGGCATGTGGTGCCGTGTGGATCAATGCTGACTCCGGAGTTTTCGTTGGGAGATGTGCTGAAGGAGCCGCTCCTCGCGATTCTCAATGAACGGCCGGCATTGCAGCTCCGCCGCTTGCGAGCTAGGCGAGTAATACAGCGTTGTCACGGTTGTGAGTTTTTATCCATTTGCAGGGGAGGGTGCAGCGCCGATTCTTTTCTGCATTCGGGAGTGTATGCTGGAGCATACCCTTATTGTCAAGCCCGAAAGGACATCTTCCGTTACGCTCGAGAGAAACTTGCCGCATTGCTGCCATATTGTTCGTAGAGAGGCGCGGGTAAGAAGTTACCCGCGCTGTTTTG